>NZ_DASURI010000061.1:0-11115 GCF_036280135.1 Longimicrobium sp. | reverse complement strand
AGCGGGGCAGTGCAGAGGCGGGGAGTGTCACGCCACGCTGCGGATCGGTGGGACCCTGGGCGCGCGTCGCCGTGACCGGTTCGTCCGGGAGCGGGTTCCCGTCATCTGCCGCCCGGGTCACGCGGAGGATGCCATTCGAGGGGTACGACTGCCCGTCCGGCGGGTGTTGCCCGCCACAATACAACCGGCCGCGCTCCGCGGGTGCTCGTCACGGTCCAGCGTTGCGCCAGCCCGGCGCGTGACAGCCAGTCCAGGTCCGCACGCCCGAAGACGGGCGGCGGCGTCGCAGCTGGAGCGTCCCTGCCGCACCACGGCGGGTCTCCAGGCACCCATTCCCCCACCTTGGAGCCGTCCAGCCACTCGTCGAGCTCAGGGTCAAGCTCGTACCACAACTCGTCCTCGGTACGCCATCCCGGCCCCCCGTCTGGCAGGAGCGGCGAGGGGTGCGGATCGGAACAGGCATCCCGGAGCAGCCGGAGCGCCACCCACGCCGCCGGTGGAATGAACACCGCTACGTCGTCCGGGTCGCGACCGCCGGCCGGCCAGGGCGGGCGCGCTTTGCGGCACTGGTACCGGGCCAGGAGCAGGTCGCCCGCAGCGGTAATCCGGTATACGGCAACCGGGCGCGTGCCAGACACGTGTACATGGTCCTCTTCCACCAAGCCGCGGCCGCGGAGGCGCGGCAGGAGTTCGGGGACGGGGAGTTCCAGCGCTGCTTCAATGTCCTCTCGCCGCGCCCAACCTCGTACTCCGCGCCTGGTGTAGCCGCCTGCGCGGGTGTCCAGCGTCCAGAGGTAACCGAGAATGGCCGCGGGGGTCGGGCCGAGATGATCGGGGCGAACCATAGCGTACAGGCTAGGTTCAGTCCGGAAATGCAGATACCTGTGCCTGTTGGCGCGTAGGGTGGTGGCAATTGTTGGCGGGTCGGGTATGTTGTCCCCTGCTGTCAGGCACCATTCCTCTCTTGCCAGGGACCGACAATGACGATCCGCACCCTCTCCGCCGTCCTGCTCCTCCTGTGCGCCGCCGCGTGCGGCGAGCCGACCGCCGCCACCTCCGCTCCGGCCACGCCGGTATATGACGGAGGGCACACCATTGGCTCGGGGAACCGTTCCGGAGAGTCCACGACCGGAACGACCACCTCCTCTGGACACGGGTTCGGATCCGGAAACGACGAGACCGCCGGCTCCACGACGGAGACGGCGGCCAGTGACTCGTCCGCCGCGGGACGCGGCGGACACACGATCGGCTCCGGGAACTAGCCGCCCGGCCGGCTGCGGATCCCGCCGGGATTGGCTCCGGGCTGGTTCGTCTCAGGGCCTTTTCGCGGCTGCAGGCGGCCGGTGAGCGTTACGCGCACCAACTCGATCCCGTCAGGATCGGCCGGGACGAGCTCGCCCGGCGGCTCTGTTTGGTCCTTGATGGCCTGCAGGAGCTCACGGGCCTCTACCTCCAGCATGGCCGCGCCCCTTTCCGCCGATGCGCGCTCCGCGGCGGCCGAGTACGCCGTTGCGTCCGTCCAGCGGCCGATGCGGCGCGCGCCTTCGGCGAGGTGGATGTAGACCGCGGGCGCGTATTCGTCATACTTGGCGACGAGAGCCAGCGCCTCCCGCTCCGCTTCCTCGAACTGGGGGGCGCGTTGCGCACCGCCGGCCGCCCAAGCCAGCGTTGACCAGACCAGCGCCCGGATCCCAGGCCGCTCGATGCGCAGGAGCGCCAGCCGCAGCAGCGGCAGCGCCGGCGTGTAGTGGCGGATCCGGACCAGTAAGAACGCCCAGTCGTGCGCGAGTGCGGGCAGGTAGGGGTGCGTAGCGGGGTACAGCTGCGCCGCGGTAAGTGCGTGCATTTCGGCGTGCTCGAAGGGGCCGATCTCGGCAGTAATGGCGAGCAGGTCGTGGTACGCCTCGGCCGCCTGCTTTCGGCGCCTGGTGCGGCGAGCCAGGCGCGCGGCTCGCTCGTATGCGTCGAGTGCCGCGTCCATGTGGCCCATGTTCTTCGCAAGCGAGCCGTAGCCGAGCAGCGCGCGGATCATCTCCCGGCGGCGCTTCAGTCGCCGTGCGGCGTAGAAGGCCCGGTCGAACCAGAGCGCCGCCCGCTCGTTCAGCGCGGCCCGGCGGCACAGGCGGCCGGCGTCGTTGGCGCACTCGGGACTCTCTGTATCCGCATACGCCGCGGCTTCCGCGAAGTGCGCTGCAACGGTGATCAGCGACCGCTCTTCTGCCCACGCTGCCACCCCCCTGCAGGCGCCGCCGACTCGCGCGGGAGCGATTTCCGCGGGAGACTCCCTGAGCGCGGCAAACGTCTCGAAAGCACCCGCAAGCTCCGGGACTTCCTCAGTCGCGTCGTCCATCAGCTCGCGCGCGGCGACCGACACCGGGCGCCCTTCTAGCCGGGTGCGCGCGGCCTCGTCGGCTGTTCCCCTCGACCACTCGTATACATAGCGCAACGCTTGGAAGAGCACGGGCCCGCGTGCCCCGTCCAGCCGCTTCACCACCTCCATCCCGACAGGCTCCGAGCCGTCGCCCAGCCGGCGTGGCGGTGCCGGCGGCATGCAGTGCAACCGGCGGCGTGACCGGCGTTTCCCCGGAGCATGATCACCCATTTAGGCCTTCGGATATGGATCGTGGCGTAAACCGATACGGACATAGTAGTCACCGCGTACCGGGGACGCCAACCCGCGACGCTCCGGTAGTTGCGCTGCCATCTCGGGAGTGGTCATTCTGCCCCCAGGACGGGATGACGGCAGGGATATCTCGCCGCCGCAGGCTGAGCGGATTGCCGCTCCGCTCAGCCTCCCATCACTGGAAAGTCCAGCGGCATTGCTGTCGCAGGCCTAGTTCCCGGAGCCGAAGAACGTACGCAGGAACTCTGGCCCGCGTGCCCACTCCAGCGGCGCCTCACTGGCTATTCGACCGGCACGTGCCGGCACGGACTGCTTGGATCCAGGCGCCTGCGGAGGTGTCCCGTCTACCTGTTCCTGTCCACAGGGAGTCACCGTTCCCGCCGACGCGTGAATCGGAGAACTTGCTGGCATGTGGTCCCGCCCTCTGCACTGGATGGCTCGTTTGGCCGGAAGCCCGGCTACGAGGCCACTCTGCCCGCCGAGCCGCGCCGACGATACCGGCATGCGGTGGCGTTTTCAGAGGCAGCGGCGGATGGCGGGTTGCATGGCGGCGCCTGTTGGCGGGTGGCGTGCGGGTCCGACGTTTGCCGGTGAGTGCGAGAACAAACCGCATCCCCGCACGGTGATCGTTGCCATCAACGCCCAGATCAAGCGCCTCGCCGCTTGGCGGTATATGGAACCATCCGCGAGTCGATGCAGAATACCAAAGACATCGGGCACGTGGAGACCCCCGTGCGGCTCCTCTCGGACAACGTGCTGGAGCGGTTCCAGAATGCGCAGGCGCACACGCTCGCCCGCCACCTTCGGAACCTCGCCGCCGGCAAGCTCATCCCCGCCATCGGGTGGGATGATCGACGGATGCCGCCGAAGGGACCGTGCGCCGACCCTGAGAGCCGGCAGATCGTCTTGCAGGAGGTTTTCTTGGCCTATCTGTGGGCGGTCACCTACGCTCTCCTCGTCATCGACCAGGAAGCGCACCGGCGGTCAATCGTCGAGGGCCGGTTCGAAGGGGAGCTCGACTTCACGAAGCCTGCGCTCGCGGAATCATGGGAGCTCTTTGTCTGGGCGATGGGCTTGCAACGGGAGTACTCGGATTGGCCGGAACAGCTGCCCGCTCCGGATCGGCCCCGCGTTATCGAAGGGATCGACTACACGGGAAGAGCGAATGGCATCTTCATGGACGCTGCCGCGTATCTCCTCTTCCATGAGTACGCCCACTTGGTCGACGATCATTGGAGTGTCATGGGGCCGATCCGCGCGAAGCCGGATGCTGAGGTCTCGGAGGAAGAGTGCGAGATTCTGAAGCAGATCGAGACCGAGGCGGACGTGGAGGCGCGGGAGGCCCTGCTGGCGAGCGACGATCCCGACAGCCTCCAGCTGAGCCGCGGCGTCGGGATCGTGATCGCCCATGCCGCCTCGCTGCTGATCGTGCCGAGACCATCCAAGCTCCGGCAGATCCAGCATCCGGACGTAGACTCCAGGCTCGTCAACGCGATCTACGCGCTGACCCCCGAAGAGGTGGGGCCGCGCGACATGCTGTGGACAGTCGCGTCCCTCGCATGCAGTCTGTTCCTGAGGGCGCACGGCCTTACGATCAGCCAGGAGCCTGCGGAGACCGCGGAAGATCTGCTCCGCCGGTACATGGCCGAAATGGACCTGATCAAGAGCTCCCGAGCCCTCTCCTGACCGGCAGCCACGGGTGGGGAATGTTCTGACATCCTGGCGCTGTCGATGGCATGCAGCCGCAGGCTGTCGTGCTCGACCATCCTCCGTATCCTATCCCTGTGCTCCGTCGCAGCCCACGTCGTGAGCAGCGCCCCGCCGAGCGACGCGGCCACGGCCAGCGCCAGGATCGGCCAGAGCCGCGGATGTTTTTCAGCCCGCACATTCATCCACATGAGTGGGGACGGTACCGTAAGAGGCTGTTCGCCCTACCGCCGGTCCGTCTCTGAACGCTCCATCTGGCCTATGCCTTGCCCCACTGCCGCGCCCGTGTCGGCGGCGAGTTGGAGGCGCCTTTCACCGTCTTCCGGGCTGTCCCGTGAATTTGAGCGGTGAATCCCGCGTCGCTTGGTGACCACATCTCTTTCATTCTCAGAATCCGGATGGCGGAGCCCGTTCGATTCAATGCGCTGCAGCAGCGCGTTCACCGGAGGTTGGGTTTACTTGGTGCGGGGCCGGCCGATTTCTTCGCGGACGCGGTACGGATCATGGCCGCGCCGGAGCAGTTGGCGACGACGAGTCATCTGGTCGGTCACCTTCTCCGCGAAATCGAGAGCGGGCTGCGTGCTGTTCTCGGAATCATTGTAGAGCCTGATCCGAACGAACCCGCACAAGACCGACATGAGCGTGAGGTCAGGGCGATCCTGCGCGCCCTCGAGTTCGAGGAGGGCGATGAGGTCTTCGATCGGTGGCTCTTCATCGCCGGGAAGAATGCTCCTGGGGGACTCGCCCGCCGGGCGCACCGGGATGCGTTGAATGCCCCGCGAAGGATCGATCCGACCTTCGTCAGCCAGTGGGAAGAGATCCAGCTCCTGCTCGACGCGGTCCTTGATCGCTTCGAGACGAGGTACACGGACGTGTTCGCGCGGCTGGACGAGTTGCTGCGGCACGCGAACCCCACAAAAGAGAATCTCAGGGTCCTCAAGCAGGTAGTGCCGAACACGCCCGCGACACGCCGTTACTTCTTCGACCGCCTTGAAAGTCCGGGGTGGCTCACACCGCTCCGGGAAGAGGGCTTCTTCGATTCACCCCCGCCGCCTGCGGAGAATGTCGAGGATGCCGTCTCGTTTCCCGGATGGCCGGAGGCGGAGTACCTGGCGCGAATGGCCACTGTCCAACCCGCGGAAGTTTTGGCGATCATAAGGACAGTCGAAACCGAGAACGTGCGGGTGCAGGC
Organism: Longimicrobium sp.; assembly: GCF_036280135.1. Classification (GTDB taxonomy): domain Bacteria; phylum Gemmatimonadota; class Gemmatimonadetes; order Longimicrobiales; family Longimicrobiaceae; genus Longimicrobium. Next base: position 5,593 of record NZ_DASURI010000061.1, on the reverse strand, counting down.
GCGGCTTATTGAGGTGCTCATGAGCTTCCCGGCGGCCCAGGCGGCCGATCTCACGCCGCTGGTCTTGCAGTGGCAGCCCCGAATGTCACGCTATCACCACGGACACTTCGTCCTCCGCTTCGCTGGCTTCATGGGAGCCAGCGGGCTTTCCCGTGAAGCCCTCGTGCTCGCGGGCGCCATCTTTGGTCTTCCTGAAAGGGATGAGCACGGGATGCTCCCGATCAAGAACGCAGCACCGACAAGGCAGCGGGATCTGGATTGGCATCTCACGGAAGCGCCCGAAGCACTTGCTCCGCTGGTCGGGGCGGCCCCGGTCGAGTACATCACGCTCCTCGCGAATGCGCTGGACTACCACGTCGGGCGCCGCCCGGAACTAGATGAAGAAGTGCCGCGCGACACGCGGACGCTCGGCGTGCGGGACTGGTCGACGACATGGCTGCCCCGACTCGCAAACACATCTGAAGCACGTGAACGCGATCTCCGGGTGCTGCTCGCGGCGGCCCTGCGCGAGGCGCTGGACAAGGCCCTGGACCACGGCCAAACAGTAGCAGACCTGGTCGCGCTACTCCGGCGGCATGAACCGCTTGTGTTCCGGCGGCTGGAACTCGATCTCCTGGCCCGCCACGCCGAGACCGCGCCCGGCTTGGTCGCTGAGCGTTTGACGGTACTCGAGTACTATGAGGGTACCGACATGAGAGACGAACTGCCGTCGTTGCTGCGGGCGGGTTTCCCACTGCTGGGCCAGTACGATCGAGACAAGATCCTGGAGCGGATTGCCGCCGTCCCGGATTTCGCCTGGATCGGTGCGGAGCATCGCAGCGAGGCAGGAAGTCGGTGGCAGCGAGACTGGCTGGCGGTGATCGCTGATCATTTATCAGCAGACTGGCACGCTCGTTTGGACGCCCTTGTCGCCGAACACGGGCCGCCCGTTAAGATCGAGCGTTTCGATCCCGGATACTCGGTCTGGACCGGCCCCACCAGTCCGAAGAGCGAGGACGAACTCAGGGCGATGTCCGCACCGGAGGTGGCGGCATACCTCGGCGAGTGGGAGCCAGAGGCAGAACGGCGCTCGCCATCGCGCGACGGACTTGCGAGAAACCTGGCGAAGGTTGCCTCTGGTGAACCGGCCAACTTCGCGTCCGAAGCCGAGCGGTTCATCGGGTTAGCTCCCGTCTATGTCTGCGCTTTGCTGGAGGGGCTTCGGAATGCGCGAAGCGGTGAACGCAGCTTCCCCTGGGAGCCCGTGCTCGGGCTCGGCGAGTGGATTGTGGAGCAGGAGGTCCCCCCGTCGGATCTCGGCGAGGGACTGGACCGAGAGTCGGACTTGCGGTGGGCCCGGAGGCAGTTGGCTGACCTGCTCGCTCAAGGACTCGGCGGCAGGGAAGCGATTCCGCTCAACCCGCGGGAGCGGGTATGGAGAATCATCTCCGTGCTGGCGGAGGATCTGAATCCGAGTCCGGAGTTCGAGGCCCGCTCCAAAAAAACCGATCCGTCGACGCTGGCCATCAACACGGTGCGTTCGGAAGGCATCCATGCCGCGCTGCGGTACGCATTCTGGGCAGCCGAGGCGCACAAGGAGGAAGGCGGTCCGCAGCCTGGCTTCGAGGTGGTCCCGGAGGTCGCCGAACTCCTTGAAAGACACCTCGATCCCGAGGTGGATCCGTCGCTCGCCGTCCGAGCGGCGGTTGGAAAGCTGCTGGGACACCTGGCGATCTTCGATCCGGCGTGGACCACCGCTCATATGGGGCGGCTCCTCCCAGCCGCTCCCGAGGCGGCGCAGCGTCGCAATGCGCTGTGGGACACGTACGTGCAGTGGGGTACGCTCTGGCCGGCGGGTCTGGCCGTATTGGAGCCGGCATACCGCGAAGCGATCGGGCGCGTTCGCGCGAACGGAGAAACCCCGCCGAACGCGGAGGATCCCGAGCAGAACTTGGCGGAGCACCTGATGCAGCTCTATTGGTGGGGCACCATCCCTTTGGAAAAACCCGACAACCTGATTGAGCTGTTCTTTGCCCACGCGGCACCGAGGGCGCGAAAGCATGCGCTACGCTTCGTCGGCGATTCGCTTACTGCGACCGGCTCCTCGGTTGATGCGGAGCCGATCGAGCTATTGCGCACCATGTGGGAGTGGCGCACGCGGCAGCTCTCGGAAGCGTGCGCCGCCGAAGGCGAACCTGCCGACGCGGCGCGTGGCGAGCTTGCCGAGTTTGGGGTCTGGTTCGCGTCAGGCGCGTTCGACATCGCATGGTCACTCGCGCAGCTTCGTGCGGTCCTCCAGCTGACGGGCCGTATCGAGCACGAGGTCGAGGCCATCAAGTACCTGGGTGATATCTCGGAGGAGCGTCCCGGCGACGCCGTTGCTTGCCTGGCTTCGCTTGACATCGTCGGTGGCGACGACAGGTGGAAAGCGGAGCTGTGGCGCGGCGAGGCGAAGGAAATCATCCGTCGAGCACTTCGTTCGCCAGACCCCGCCGTGCATGCCGCGGCGCGCGTACTCGTGAATCGGTGGGTCGCTCTCGGGTGGCTCGACTTCCGGGACCTGCTGGACGAGCCAGAGTGACGCTGAGAATTTCTTGAGACGGCGGCAACCGGTGCCGCAGTACGGTCGCTGCCTGTGGTGCGGCTTGGGGAATGGCGTATAGCAAGAATAGCGGGCCGGTCCCGATGCAGGACCGGCTCCGTGTTCTCCTGCACGCCGACTGGTGCACGGGCAAGGCGGGCCTGCGGTACACCCACTCGGAGGCGGGCGGCCTCTCCTTCGCCGCGCCCGCCGCGCTGGTCACCGGCCCCGACGTATCGCTGGCGCAGGTCGCCCTCTCTGCGAGGGGGCACGAGGTGCTGATAACGCGCGGGACGACTGCCCCGGGCAGGAGGCCGCCACGTCGCCTTGGCGCGCATCACGGAGTCGGGTGAGATGGCGCGGCTGGAAGCGGTGGAGGGCCGGGTCCCGGCGCTGGATGCCGGCATGGCAGGGGCCGCAGCCTTCCAGACGTTCATCTTTACCGTCGCCATACTGGAATCGGATGCGGGACGATTGCGCGTCGCGAAAACCTCGTGTGCGTCCACGGCACGGTCGAGATTACGCAAGGGGCGGAACCGGAATCACGGATGAGAGCTCCTGTCCTGGCGCAGAAGCGCCCCGAACTCGCTAAAACCTCCGTCGCCCAGCCTGTGCACCAGCCACCGCGCCCGATCCCGGGCCGACGCATCCTTCGACGCCAGCGCCAGCTCCAGAATCGGCCCCACCTCCTGCAGGCGAAAGTCGGGATACTCCCCGCTGAGACGGGCTTCGACCAAATCAACCGTCATCTCCAACGCCGCTGCGATATCGACCAACGCAAATTCCCTCACGCGGTCCCACAGCGGGCGCAGGCGGCCCCGCTTGCTGGCCAGCGCAATGGTGCGGCCCGCGAGGGGAATGACTTCGTCCAAGGGGATGTGCGGAACGTGGATCAACCAGTCCATCTCCGCAGCCTCGTCCCGCGCCCGCTCGCCCGGCTCGCTCTCCAGAACATCCAGTCTCCACGACCACAGGCGGAGCAGCCCCTGCTGCTGCTCCCGTGGAATCGGATCTTTCGCGTCCGTCCAGGCACGGAACACGGACCAGTACGCCCGCCCAATGAGGTCCGGCGCCAGATGCGCGAACAGCGCCTGCACGACGGCGTCGACGGGAGGGACAGTGCCCTGGATCACCGCGTCCAGCACATGCCGTGCGGCCTCGTAGACGACCTCCGCGCTGCCCTCCTGCTGAAGCCGCGCGCGATCCACCGGCTGCAACGCTCGCAGAAAGTCGAGGTACCACGGTCGGAGATCGCAGAACAGACGGCTCTCCATCTCGGCCGTCCGCAGGTACTCAATCCACCCGGGCCCTGGGCCTGCTTGGCCGTCGGCGGGCGCAAACACGTGCGGCGCGATGGCCAGCGTCCAAGGGCGATCCATTCTCCACAAACGCGGAACGTACCGACCGATCACTGCACGAGCCGCCTGGCCGCCGGGTCCGCTCTCCCCCAGCACGCCCTCCAGCACGGGGAACAGCCGCTGGCGAACCTGGGTTTCCGACTCTGCGGAGCCGGCGTGGGCGCGCCACGACCACAGTCCCGCCTGAAGCACCGCCCGTATCACTATGTGGGTCGTGGACGTGGAGCCCGAACTGGCGGGCCGCGTCTCCGGAGGCACAAGCCGCAGTGCCGCGCGGCACCACCGTTCCAGCGAGCTCCACAGGCGGTCCTCCTGTCCGGAGGGGAGCTGATCCTCGCGACACGCGGTCTCCACCAGCCGGACGGCCGCGTCCGCGGCCAAGGCCCAAATGGTCCCGCCCCTCGCGGCGTCCAAGCGCTCAAAGATGAAGTCGCCCAAGTCAAAAGCGGCCTCCCAGGGAATGGGACGCGCTTCCTTTATCGCCGTGCGCAGGCCGCGCAGCACACCGTCGAGGTACTCGGGGCGCAGGGCGGCGTCGCACGCCCCGACGATCAGCGGCTCCAGCGCCAGCGGATCCGTGGCCACGGCCGATTCCAGCGCGGTCCTCAGACCATAGGCCGAGGGTCCGCTGATGTACGCGGGGCCGGGCTCCCACTCCCGCAGGTAATCCAGGATCTCGCGCGCACCCATCCCCAGCAGCGCCTCCGGCTGCAGCGGGCTTTCCACCCCGAAGAGAGGGCCGCGTGCCACCCGGACGGCAAAACCGTTCTCGTCCAGCGCCCGCTGATACTGCGGATCCTCGTCCGCAGTCGGGTCCGTCCCCAGGCGCTCGTGCAGGTCACGGAGCGAGGGGGGAACGTTGCCGTGAAAGTAGCGCAGCACCTTGCGCTGCCACGTCTCGATCCGGGCGCGGATCGCGTCCTCGTCCAGCTCGTCCCCTGCTACCACGTGGGAAATGACAAACGGGTCCGGCCCGCGGTCCAGCGCGTAACGAAACACGCGTTGCGCCTGCCCCGAGGCGCCGGCGAACTGCGCCCGGAGGAACGCGGCGTACTCCCGCGCTGGCATCTGGTCGATGCGCGCGGTTTCCATCACCGCCAAGTCGCGCCAGATGGGGACCCGGTGCCCCGCCACCTCCAGCACGTGCAGACGGATGCGGTCGAACACCGCGTCCGCACCGCCGCTCAGCAGCCGCAGCACCTGCTCGGCCTGCGCTTCGCCGACCAGAGCGGTACGCGCGGCGGAACCGGCCAGCGCTACGGCAAGGTGGGTGCGGACGTCCGCCTCGCCCTCCGCGCTCTGCAGGTCGTCCGGCGACCAGCCGCGCAGGTGTACGCCGCGCTCCTCCTCCCGCCCCGCCATCTCGCGGATCGCGGTCTCCAAACGGCGGAAAAGCAGGCGAACGGTCCCGGCGCCGTCCAGCCTTTCAAGCGCGGGGAGCAGGCGCTCCATCACCTCACCGATGTCGTACGTCTCCAGATGTTGCAGCCGCAACGGAAAGAGGCCTCCGGAGCGCAGCGCCAGGGGCACGGAGCTCGGCTCCGGCTCGACAGGGACGATCTCCAGCAGAGCGCGCGCGACCTTGAACGCCTCGCGGTCACCCAGCTGCGCCAGGTGCACCGCCAGGTCCAGCAACACCTCGCCCGCCTGCACGCCCGTATGGCCGAACGCGGCC
>NZ_DASURI010000060.1:0-4230 GCF_036280135.1 Longimicrobium sp. | reverse complement strand
CGCCTTCAGGATCCCTCGCACGAGCGCGCTCCGATCGAAGGAGGTCTCCGTCCGCAGCCGGATCGCGTGCACCGTCGTGTCCACGTAGTCCCGCGGCTCCTTGTCGAGTTGGAACTCGCGGGGGCGAACATTCCTCTCGGTGCGGCCCGTGGCGACGGGTGCACGGGATGCGGGCGGCGGCGCGACCGCGGCGGGTGCCCGGGCCGCCTCGGGCGGCGGCGGGCCGTCGTCGCGCCGGTGTCCGGTTCCGGGGAGCGGCGGGATGCGCCCGGGGACCGGCTCCAGGCCGCGTCTCACGCTGCCCTCGGGCATCTCAGGCCGCCGCCGGGTGCGGCGCCGGGAGCAGGCCCAGGCGGACGCCCCGGAGCTGCACGTCCGGCGAGAGGTCGGCCGGCTGCACCGCGCTCCAGCCGATGCCGCGCAGCAGCACCTCCGCGCCGAGGTCGCGGTAGCACTGTGCCCCGGTCGAGCGGAGCCGCGGGTCCTCCTGGAAGATCGTGTGGAAGTGGTCCTGCGCGCGCTCGATGGTCACGTTGCGTCGGATCACCGTGTCGAAGACGGCCGTGCCGTAGTCCGCGCGGATCTCGGCCTCGCGCTCGGCCGCGTCGACGAACTGGTAGTTCAGGTCCGTGAGCAGCACCCCCAGGATGTCGGCCATCGGCTCGGCGCTGTTCTCCCGGAGCGCGATCAGCCGCTCCATGAAACGGAAGAGCCGCCCCGTCCCGTGGAGGGAGAACCGCTCCAGCTTCGTCGGGATGATGAACCGGTCGCCCGCGATCATGGCCAGGGTCATCGGGAGCCCGATGCCAGGCGGGCAGTCGAACAGGACGACGTCGAACGGCGTCTCCAGCATGGCGAGCGCATCGCGCAGCCGGGTACGGAAGCCGTCGACGCGGGAGAGGCGCACCAGCTCGTCCTCGTCGCCCAGCGCCTCGCAGGCGCTGATGTGGTAGAGGTTCGAGGTGCTGGTCGGCAGGATGGCATCCTCGATGTGCATCCCTTCCATGAGGATGCTGCCCAGGTTCGGCCCCTCGTCCTCCGCGCCGCGCGAGAGGGCGAAGGACGTGCTCGCCTGCGGGTCCATGTCGATGATCAGCGTGCGGTAGTCCCGCCTGGCGATGCCCAGCTGGCTGGCCTGCGCGAGCGCGGCGCCAAGGTTGATCGTCGTGGTGCTCTTCGCGACGCCGCCCTTCCGGTTGACGATGGGGATTCTCATGCGCGTGCTGGGGTGGAGTGTGCGAGCCACGTCCACCATTGGTACCCCGGGCAGCCGGGCACCGCCCGACCCGGTTGGCGGGGCGGCCGGGTAGCCGGGGCGACGGCAGCCGGGGAAGCCTCCGTCACGCAGTCGCGTAGGCGAACAATGGCCTATTCAGCACGATTTGGACTCGAACCGCGTCGTTTGGTCCTGAGTGACAGCGTTGGGAAGTACGTATCTGAAGGGTGCGTACGTCAGCCGGGCGCTGATTGCAGATGATGACGGATGGGAGGGAGCACCGATGACCGATCGGCCGCCGCCGGAGAAAGAAAGGAACTCGTTTATTTTCCGTACGCCCGGTGAATTCCGGGAGGGTCGCTATGTATCTGTGAGGGTACTTCGCGGCGGCAGTCCGGCGACGAGCCGTGGACGTGAAAGGGAATCGATGTTTTGGGGGAGAGGACCCTACTTATAAGAGAGAGCAAATCGGCGGGTGCTGCCCCGGACGGCGCCGGCTCGATCACCATCCGGGTGAAAGGAGAATGCAGATGGAGGAACTGGGTTGGTTCCACTTCCTCCAGGCCACCTACTACGTGTACATCATCTTGCGGGGTGCAGCGAAGGCGGTGCGATGGAGGATCAGGAACAAGGACGACAGATAACGTCACCTGCGAGGGGCCTGCCACGATGTGGCAGGCCCCTCCTTGCGTTCTTCGTCTCGCCGGGCAGGTCGGCCGGGGTGTGATCCGGGGCTTACGGGCGCTGATCCGTCGAACCGGAATCCCGCTCGGGGGTCCATGGCCCGGTATCGCTTCCGGGCGTCCAGCTCTCCCCTGTCCAGGATTCACGATCACGCTCCAGCAGCTTGTGTGCGACCTCGTCAGCCAGGGACGTGAGCATCTCGTTGAACGTCGGCCGCTTCCAACTCGTGAAGCGCGGGGGCAGGCATGCTTCGAGCACGTTCTCCCACACGTGCGGCCGCAGGAAAACCTCGCCTTCCCCGCAGTTCAGGCAGAGGTAGAGCATCAGGATCGCGGTGCCCGACCGGTCGAAGCCCCCGCAGGTGACGCTGGCACCACACTCCCCGCAGTACAGCCTGAACACGCCATGTGCATCGGTTCTCGCGCTCAACTTCCCCATCGGCCACTCCAGGTGACGGTTGATCGTGTGCTCCTGTGCGGTCCCCCGCCTCGCGACCCGGAGCCGGGCGCGGGGCGGAACCGTGATGTGCATCTGCGGGAGGGTGGATGGGCGAGGGCGCAGGCGGTTGGTTGGCGGGGAACGCCTGCTCCGGGGAGGACGTCAGAGGCACGCCTGCAGCCGGGCGGCGCGGGTGGGTTCTCTCAGCCCCTTGAGTCCCGCCTGCAGGAGCTGGTGAGCGCGCTGGCGGGTGACGCCGAGCAGATCCCCGAGCTCCTGCAGCGTCATCGGCTTCCCGCCGTGGAGGCCGAAGTAGAGCGTGAGGACGCGCGCCTCGCGCGGGGGCAGGGACGCGACAACCGAGCGGACCACGGCGGCACGTTCGAAATCCTCGATCTCGTCGTCGGGGAGCAGTGCCTCCGGATCCGCCAGGCTCTCCTGGAGGGGGAGCTTGCCGTCAGGCGCAACCGGCGCCTCGAGCGACCGGGTTTCGCCGTGGTGAAGCGCCCGGACGACGTCGTCGGAGTCCAACCCGAGGTGCTCGGCGATCTCGCCGGCGGACGGCGAGGCATGCTCCCGCTGCGCCAGCCTCTCCGCCTCCTTGCGGATCCGGTGACGCTGCTGTTCCGGCTTCTCCGGCAGGCGTACGATCGCGGCGTTCCGCACCGCGGTCTGGATCGCCTGGGTGATCCACCAGGAGGCGTACGAGATGAACCTCGCACCGTGGTCCGGATCGAACTTGGGCACGGCGCGCATCAGGCCGCGGTTGCCTTCGGCGATCAGGTCCGCGAGGGAGAGGCCCTGGTGCTGGAAGCGCTTCGCGATCATCACGACGAAACGCAGGTTGCAGCGCGCCAGATGCTCCGCCGCCGCGGTGTCACCCGCGCGAGCACGGCGCGCGGTGCGAACCTCTTCCTCGCGGGTGAGCATCGGGTACTGCGCGATTTCCTTGAGGTAGAGCCCCAGCGAGGGGGGGGAGTCGAGAGCCGGTGAGGTCTTTCGCATGTGGATCCGGTTCGACACGATGAGTGGGAAAGTGAAGCGGGCTCCGGCGTTTTGCCGGAGCCCGCTTCGTGCGCATGGAAGGGCCGCCGTCCTCCCGCCCGGTTGCCTTGGACGTCAGAGGCACGCCGCCAGCCGCCCGGTGCGGGAGGCGTGTCTGAGGCGCTTCAGCCCTGCCTGGATGACCTGCTGAACGCGGGAGCGGGAAACCCCGACCTTCTCGGCGATTTCCAGCATCGTCATCGGCTCCTCGCCATTGAGCCCGAAGTACAGCGTGAGAAAGTGCGCCTCGCGCGCCGGAATCGTGCTGAGGGCCCACTGCACCGCGGCCACGCGCTCGGCGAACTCGGCCTCTCCGTCCGGCAGCGGGGCATCGGGATCCGCGAGGTGCTCCATGAGCGGGCGTCTGTCGTCAGCGCCCGATGGCGAGTCGAGCGACTGCGTCTCCCCGTGCTGAAGCGCGTGTGCGACCTCGTCCACGCTCAGGCCGAGCTGTTCGGCGATGTCCGCCTCGGACGGCTGGATTCGATGGCGCTGCGCCAGCCGGGCGGCCTCGCGCCGGATGCGCTGGAGCTTCATTCCGGTGCTTTGGCTCGGCCGCACGACGGCAGCCTCGCGCAACGCAGACTGGATCGCCCGCACGATCCACCACGAGGCGTACGAGATGAACTTCGCGCCGATGTCCGGATCGAACTTCGGGAGTGCGCGCAACAGTCCCCGGTTTCCTTCGGCGATGAGGTCGGGGAGGGGAAGCCCCTGGTGCTGGAACTTCTTCGCGATCATCACCACGAACCGCAGGTTGGAGCGGACCAGGTGGTCCGCTGCCGCCTGATCACCCGCGCGTGCACGGCGCGCCGTGAGGACCTCCTCGTCCTTGCTCAGGACCGGAT
>NZ_DASURI010000059.1:0-3454 GCF_036280135.1 Longimicrobium sp. | reverse complement strand
CATGCTAGCAGGCCGCCGCGCCCGGCGAAAGGGGCGCGCGCTCAGCGCTCGCCCGGCACCAGCCGCGTCACCCACAGCCCCGAGTTGAAGTCCGTGGCGAAAACCATTCCGTTGTGCGGCATGGCCGCCCACGTGAACGTGAGGTTGGGGACGAAGCCCGCCGGGTCGCCCGTGGCCAGCACGGCCAGCTCCCGCCCGCGGATGCGCCCGCGCAGGTCGCCGGAGACGTCCAGCGCCCGCAGGCCGCCGTTGTTGGTGCCCGTGTACAGCGTGTCGTCGTGCACCCAGAACCGGCTGATGCCGTACGTGGGCACGTCGTAGGTGGCCACCTCCACGGGCATGTCGGGCCGCGTGGCGTCGAACACGTGCAGAAAGCCGCCGATCTCCTGGCGCCGGTTCAGGTCCGTGCCCAGGGGCAGGATCTGGTCGGCCACGAAGACGTAGCGACGCCCCGCCCGGTTGGTGTACGGCAGCGCGTACGCCGTGTTGCCGAACGTGCGGTTGCGCCACTCCGTGCGGTAGCGCGTCTGGCTCACCAGCTGGGGCCGCCGGGGCGTGCCGCCCTTGATTCCCTTTCCCACGTCCAGGATCACCAGTCCGTCGTCCCAGTACGACAGGTACGCCAGCCCGTCCTGCACGGCCAGGTGGCTCAGGAAGCGCGCCGGGCTGTCCGGCACGCCCCAGCGGCCCAGGGGCTCGGGATTGCGCGGATTGCTCACGTCCAGGATGCGCATCTCCGCGTTGCCCGCGTCCACCAGGAACAGCCGGTCGCCCTCGAACGCCACCGTCTGCACGCCGCCCGTGAGCGCTTCCCAGTACTCGCCCACCTGCCGGGGATGCGCGGGATCAGCCAGGTCCAGCAGCACCACGCCGTTGCGCCGGCTTTCCGCCCCGCGCCGTCCGAACGCGGCCAGCGTGCGCGCGTCGTTCACGGCCACGTCCAGGATGGACTGCGCGTCCACCATCACCGAGTCCGTGAGGGCAGGCCGGGCGGGATCGCTCACGTCCCACACGTACACGCGGTTGCCCACGCACCCGTCGCATCCGCCCCAGGTGCCCGTGTACACGTAGTCGCGCCCGTCCACGCCGCGAAAGGCGTACAGGTCCGTGCTGCGCGTGTGGCTCACGCGCCCGCGCCCCAGCACCTCGAACCGGGCGGGCAGGCGCGCAGCCTCTTCGACCGTCGGCCCCACCATCGAGGGCTGGGCGGGCGCGGCGCCGCCGGACGCGCACGCGCCCAGCACGACGCCAAGGAGCGGGACGAGGACGATGCGATGGATGGTGTGCATCGGGATCGGGCGGATGAGGCGAATGCGTGTCTCCAACGGAAGATGATGCCGATCCGCGCGCGATGGAAGGCGCGGCGAACCCGCATCACCCGTGAACGCGCGAGCCCCGCGCGCCCGGACAGCGGATCAACCGCATTCTCACACGGGGCCTGCGGCCAACGGAGTCAACGGTCTTCTTTCGATCCGTTGCCGAGTCTCGTACGGAGGACAAACGAAACGGCGGCCGGGAAATCCATCCCCGGCCGCCGTTTTCACTTTCGCACTTTCGCACTTTCGCACTGCCGTCTCAGCCGTCGATGCGCTCCTGCAGCCAGCTGACGATCTGGTCCTCGGACAGGCGCGTCTGCTCCATGGTGTCGCGGTCGCGGATGGTGACCGTGCCCTGCTCCAGCGTCTCGCCGTCGACGGTGATGCAGAACGGCGTGCCGGCCTCGTCCTGGCGGCGGTAGCGGCGGCCGATGGCGCCCGCCTCGTCGTAGAAGCTGGGGATGCCGCGGCGGCGCAGGTCCTCGTGGATGCGCGTGGCGCGCTCGGGCATGCCGTCCTTCTTGACCAGCGGGAACACGCCGGCCTTGAGGGGCGCCAGCGAGGGCTTGATGCCCAGCACCACGCGCGTCTCGCCCTCCAGCTCCTCCTCGCGGTACGCGTTGGCCAGCACGGCCAGCGTCACGCGGTCGGCGCCCACGGAGGTCTCGATGATGTACGGGATGTAGCGCTCGTTGTTGGCCGCGTCCACGTACTGCAGCTTCTTGCCGCTGAACTCCTGGTGCCGCGTGAGGTCGAAGTCCGTGCGGTTGTGGATGCCCTCGATCTCGCCCCACCCCTCGTCGCCGATGGTGCCACCGAAGAAGAACTCCACGTCGCCCGCCGCGCTGGCATAGTGGGCCAGCTTTTCGTGCGGGTGGTAGCGCAGCCGGTCCGGCGACAGGCCCATCACCTCCGTGTGCCACCGGAAGCGGGCGTCGCGCCACTTCTCGAACCACTCCGCGTCCGTGCCCGGCTTGACGAAGAACTGCATCTCCATCTGCTCGAACTCGCGCGTGCGGAACGTGAAGTTGCCCGGCGTGATCTCGTTGCGGAACGCCTTGCCGATCTGCGCGATGCCAAAGGGCACACGCTGGCGGGCACTCTGCTGCACGTTCAGGAAGTTCACGTAGATGCCCTGCGCCGTCTCGGGCCGCAGGTACACCACGTTGGCGGAGTCCTCCGCCGGCCCCATGAACGTCTTGAACATGAGGTTGAAGTTGCGTGGCTCCGTCCACTCACCCGTCTTGCCGCAGCTGGGGCACTGCGCGTGGTCCAGGTCCGCCGCGCCCGTCTCGGAGAGCAGCGTGTCCACGCGAAAGCGGCGGTGGCAGTTGCGGCACTCCACCAGCGGATCGGTGAACTCGGCGATGTGGCCGCTGGCCTCCCACACCTTGGGGTGCATGAGGATGGCGGCGTCCAGGCCCTCGATGTCGTCGCGCTCGTGCACCATGGCGCGCCACCAGGCGTCCTTGACGTTGCGCTTGAGCTCCACGCCCAGCGGGCCGTAGTCCCACACGCTGCCCGTGCCGCCGTAGATCTCGGACGACTGGAAGACGTACCCCCTGCGCTTGCTCAGGGAGACGAGCTTGTCCATCAGGTCGTTGTCCGCCATGCCTTGCTTTGCCGATTCCGCAGATGTTGCCCGGTGGATGCCGCCGGGGCATCCGCGAGGTCCTGAATGAAGAGCGGGGATGATAACGGGCTGGGTGCGGGGCCGCAAATTCGGCGGGGTGCGGGGGATTGCTCAGAGTTCTGACAAACAGCTGAACTGCGAGGGACGGGGGACAGCCTGCAACTGCAGGGAATAGGGAACAGGGAATAGGGAATAGCCTGCAACGGCACGCACGGAGGGCGGTGGTGCCGATCTCCCATCCCACATCCCACCCAGCGGTGTGCCCCCACTCACCTCGCGACCGCCTCGTCCCGGCAGCGCGCACCACGCACCACGTTCCCCTGCCCCACCTCCGCAAGACGCGTCATCCTGAGGAGCCGCCGCGCGGACTGCGCCCGTGCACGACCTCTGGCGGCGACGAAGGATCTTGCGTCCCTGACTCGGAGCCGGCTCCCGTGCACGAAAGGCGGCCTCCACGCGGGCGCCCCCTCCGGGCTCGCGGAGCTCGCCCACCTCCCCCAAAAAC
>NZ_DASURI010000058.1:0-19110 GCF_036280135.1 Longimicrobium sp. | reverse complement strand
TGATCAGCACGTCCACGTCGTGCAGCGGGTGCGCCCCGGGATCGCGCCGCGCGCCGTCACCGGCGCCGGAGTCGAGGTCGTCCGGGTGGACGGGGACGGCTTCCATGCCGAAGTGGTTGGCCACGTCCGCGCACAGGGCCGCCCGCGTGTCGGCGACGGACTCCACGCAGGCGGCGCGCAGGCGCACGGCGGCCGTCCAGCGCCGCACCAGGTCCGGCACGCGCGGGACCTTGATGCGGTGCTCCCACGCGCCCCCCAGCACGTCCACCAGCCACAGGGCCGTCTCGCCCAGCAGCCCCTGCCCCGGCGCGTCCTGCGGCGCCACGTACATCCCGGACCGGCCGCGCTTTTCCACCAGCCCCTCGGCCGCCAGCGCCTCGTACGCGTTCACGGCGGCGTAGGCCGTCACGCCAAAGCGCCGGGACAGGTCGCGGATGCTGGGCAGCCGGTCTCCGGGCTGGATGTGGCCCAGGTGCACGGCCCCGGCCACCTGGCCGCGCAGCCGCTCCACCAGGTCGCCGTCCGCCGCCGGCCCCTCGTCCGCGCCCCGCCCCACGCCCTCGCCAAAGCGCGCGCCGCGCTCCGCCGCCGCCTGTTCGCGCGCCGCCTGCTCGCGCGCGCGCTCCGCGGCCGAGACGGGTGCGGGCTCGCGCGCGGGGAGCCGCACGACGGCGTCGTACGCCTCGTCCGCGCCGGGCGCGTCCGCGGCGTCCGCCGCGGGAAGGGTGAACCAGAAGGTGCTGCCCCGCGGGCTGGTGTCCACGCCGATGCGGCCGCCGTGCGCCTCCACGATGCCGCGGGCGATGGCCAGCCCCAGCCCGGCCCCCAGCCGCCCCCCGCGGTCCGCCCGCCAAAAGCGCCGAAACAGGTGCGGAACGTCCTCGCGCGGGATGCCCGGACCGGCGTCCGACACCTCGAGCGCGACCCCGGCGCCCGTCGTCCGCGCCTCGATGCGGACGGTGGAGCCGCCGGGGCTGGCCTGGATGGCGCTTCCGCCCAGGCCGCACAGCACCTGGATGACCCGCTGCCGATCGGCCAGCACGGCGGTCCCGCCGTCGGGGATGCGTACGTCCAGCCGCACGTGCTCGCGCGTGGCCAGGGGCCCCAGGATCTGCATCGCCTCGTCCACGATGCCGCCCAGGGGCTCGCGGCCGGGGCGGACGGAAAAGTGGCCGGCCTCGATCTGCGTCACGTCCAGCAGGTCCTGCACGAGCCGCGACATCTGCCGCGAGACGTGGAGAACGGATTCCAGCTGGCGCCGCTCGCGGGCGCGCCACGCCTCGGGCGGCAGCCACTGCAGCAGCGTGTCCACCAGCACGGTGATGGCCTGCAGGGGGCTGCGCAGCTCGTGCGAGACCACGGCCAGGATCTCCTCGCGGGCGCGGGTGGACTGCTGGGCCTCGCGGTACAGCCGCGAGTTGTCCAGCAGCAGCGCCGCGCGGCTGGCCATCTCGCGCGTGAGGGACAGGTCCTCGTCGCGGTAGCGCCGGCCCGGCCGGGTGGAGCCCAGCGTGAGCACGCCCAGGGTGCGGCCGCGGGCCTGCAGGGGCACGCTGATGAGCGACCGCACGCCCAGCCGGCCCGCGGCGTCCGCCTCCGCGCCGGGCGCCAGCAGGCGCAGGGCGTCGTCGTCCGCGTTCGCCGCCAGCAGCGCCTCGCCCCCGATGACGCGCGCGAACGGCCCCGCGTCCGCGCGCGGGGCGCCGGCGCGCAGCAGCGCCTCGTGCCGCGCGTCCGCGTGCACGGCCTTGGCGCGGGCCACGCTCCCGTCGTCGCGCAGCACGTCGACCACGCACAGGTCGCCCAGGGCGGGCACCGCCAGCCGGGCCAGGCTCTCCAGGCGGTCCTCGTACTCGAACAGGCCGCCCAGCACGCGCCCGGCCGTCTCCAGGAAGCGCAGCCGCTCGTCCGCCTTGCGCCGCTCGGTGACGTCGTCCAGGACAAAGATGGCGCCGTGGATTTCGCCGTCGGGCGCGGACAGGGGCGCCGTGGAGAAGCTGACGTCGATGGGCGATCCGTCCTTGCGCACCCGGCGCACCTCCACGCCCGTCAGCCGCTCGCCGGCCAGCGTGCGCTCCCGCAGGCGCGCCGCGTCCGCGCGCTCGTCGCCGGGGATGATGGGGCTGGGCCCGTGCAGCACCTCGTCCCGCGTCCAGCCGAACATCCGTTCCGCCGCCGGGCTCCACAGCTGGATGCGCCCCGCGCGGTCCACGGCGACGATGGGCAGCGGCGACGCCTCGATGACGGCCGCGAATCCCTCCCCCGTCGCGCGCAGCGGATCGGGAACGGCGTCGGACGCGTCCCCCGCCCCGTCTGCCGCCCCGCCCAGCAGGCCGGCCACGTCCTCCAGTCCCGCGCGGTCCCCGGCGCTCCACGCGCGCCCGCGCGCATCCGCCACGCACAGGGCGCCGCCCCCGCGCAGGGGCACGCCCCCGAACGCCGCGTCCGCCCCGCCCTCCCCCGCGTCCGGCGAGGCGGATGCATCGTCCCGCCAGAGCGGTCGCGCCGTATGGGCCACCCGCCGCGCGAGGGCGTGGAGCGCCGACGGGCCCGCGGATCCGTCGTCCGCCGGCGCGGAAAAGACGCGCACGCCCTCCGCGCGGGGCGCGACGATCAGCACGGCCGGCACGTCCAGCAGCCGCGCCGCCAGCCGCGCGGCGCGGGCCCAGCGCCCGTCCCGCGATTCGTCGTTCGGCTCCGCGGTCCCGCCCGCGCGCACGTCCGGGGATGCGTTCACGGCTCTCCTTCGATTTCCGATTCCCTGCGCTGCCTCCCAGAGTGGCGCGGCCCGCGTCCGGACGCCACCCCCGCATCGGACAGTTCTGTGTGGACGCGTGATTCTGTCCGCGAAGCAGCCCGTCGCGCGCGAGAATCCTGCGATGTCGTCGGCCGACGACTTCACGGCCGGGAGTGGCGGACACCTGTCCATCGCTCGCCGGATCTGTGTCGCGCCGCCGGCTGCGAGGCCGCGCGGAGGCGGTTAGGGTTGGAGGCAGATGCCCGGCGCCGCGAGGCACGGGAAGCAGAGTCCCCGGCGGGAGGCGGGGCGGACCAGCGTCAGGAGGATGCGATGGACGGCGACGGCAGGGCGATTCCCCTTTCCCGGCTTCGGGGCCACCGGCTGATGGCGGGCGCGCTGGACGTCCGCGGCTGGGACGTGTGCTCCGCGGACGGCCGGCGCGTCGGCGACGTGCACGACGTGCTGGTGGACTGCGCATCCATGGAGGTGCGCTACCTGGACGTGGAGGTGGAGAACGTGGTGGTGACGGGCCGCGAGCGCCACGTGCTGGTTCCGCTGAGCCACGCCCGGCGCGATCCGGCCCGCAGGCGCACCGTGGTGGTGGAGGGGCTCGCCGCCCGGTCCGTTCCGCGGCTGCCGTCCTACGCCCGCGGCACCGCCGCCGGCGCGGATACCCGCGCGCTCGCCCGGCTGCTGCGCGACATGGAGCCCGATTCCGCGCACGTTCCGCTGGACGGGCCCATCCGCGTGGAGCCGCCGCTCATCATCCGCCCCATCCGTCTGCCCGCGGCCCCGGCGCCTGCCCCGGCGCAGCCTGCCGGGCCCGCGTCCGCGGATGCGGCGGCGACCCCGCGGGGGGAGCGCGAGGCGACGCTGACCGCGCGTGCCGGCACCCGCGCGGCGTGACGTACGACGACGCATGCACCGGGAGCGGGACAGGGATCACCGGACAGGGGAGCCGCGCGGACTGCATCTGTCCGGCATCCGGCGTTCGCCCGGACCGCTGCGTGCGATCCCATGACGCGGGTGGACGGCCGCGTTCCCCCTCCCGGCCTGGCCGGACGCGACCCGCAGCCCCGAGGCAAGCGTAGAGATGGCGACGAGAACCCTTCATGCCCCCGACGGGAGCGTCTGGGAGATCTGGGACGTGCTGCCCGGGCTCCAGGTGGGCCCCCGCGAGGGGCGCGCGCCGCTGCTTCCGGACGAGATGTCCGCGGGCTGGCTGTGCTTTGAATCTCCCGGGGAAAAGCGGCGGCTGTACCCCATCCCGGACGGCTGGGACCGGTCGCCGGACGCGGAGCTGTGGCGGCTGTGCCAGGGTGCCCTGCCCGCCCGCCCCGACCGCACGCCGTCGTTCTGACGCGCGCCGGCAGGCAGCGCGGATGACCCGGCGCGGCCCGTGCCGTGCAGGACCCGCGGTCCGATGACCAATCGCATGCGCCTCCGTGGCTCCCGCCCGCGGAGGCGCCGCACGTTCCCCGCTTCCCGGTGACGAAGCTGCCCGACAACGCGCCCTCGCTCACGCCCGGCGAGCCCGGCCCCGCGCGCCGGCGCAGACGCGCGGCCCGGCGGCTGCGCCGGTCCCTGCGCGCCGTGCTGCGCGGCGGCGCGCGGGCGCGACGGGCGTGGGACGCGTTCGTGGCGTGGTTCAACGCCCTGGAACTCACGGAGAATGCCATCCTCCTCACCTTTGCCGTGCTCATCGGCCTGGTGGGCGCGGCGGGCGTCATCCTCTTCTACCGCGCCATCGACCTGGCCTTCACGGTCGCGTTCCGCTGGACGGGCGACGTGCTGGGGCCCGGGGTGCGCGCCGTCTACCGCCCCGTCATCACCGCCCTGGGGATGGCCGCCGCATGGGCGCTCGTGCGGTCGCTGCGGGGCCGCGAGGGCGGCGAGAACGTGGCCGCCCTGCAGCTGGCCGTGGCCCGACGCGGCGGACGCATCCCCGCCCGGCCGGCCCTCGTGCGCACGGCCGCCAGCGCCGTCACCCTGGGCGCCGGCGCGTCCGCGGGAAGCGAGGGGCCCGTGGCCGTCCTGGGAGCCACGGTGGGCTCCCTGCTGGGCCGCGCCTTTCGCTTTGACCGCGAGCGGATCAAGGTGCTGGTGGCCGCCGGCGCCGCGTCGGGGATCTCCGCCAGCTTCAACGCGCCCCTCGCGGGCGCGTTCTTCGCCCTGGAGGAGGTGCTGGGCTCGCTGGGCGTGGCTGCCTTTCCGCCCGTGGTCGTGGCCAGCGTGGTGGCCGCCGTGGTCTCGCGCTCCGTGCTGGGCGACCATCCCGCGTTCGCCATCCCCGTGGAGTACGGGTTCACCCTCCGCCGGGAGATCGTGCTCTTCTACCCCCTGCTGGGCGTGCTGGCGGGGCTGGTGGCCGTGGCGTTCGTCCGCTGCTTCTTTGGCGTGGGCGAGTGGGCACGGCGGCTTCGCGTTCCGCCCCTGGCCCTGCCGCTGGCCGGCGGCGTGGTGGTGGGGCTGATGGTGTGGGCGTCCGGGGGCGCGCTGGTGGGCTACGGCCACCTGGGCATTCGCCTGGAGGTGTTCGGGCGGATGGCGTGGACCACGCTGGCCCTGCTGGCCGCGGGCAAGATCCTGGCGACGTCGCTCACGCTGGGCGCGGGCGGCAGCGGCGGGGTCTTTACGCCGTCGCTGTTCATCGGCGCGGCCACGGGCGGGGCGTTCGGCGTGGCGCTGGACACGCTCTTTCCCGGGCTGCACCTGGCGCCCGAGGCGTACGCGCTGGTGGGGATGGGGGCCGTGGTCGCCGCGGCCACGCACGCCCCCATCACGGCCATCCTCATCGTCTTCGAGATGACGAACGACTACGCCATCATGCTGCCGCTGATGCTGTGCACGGTGGTGGCGACCGTGGTGGCGCGGCACGTGGAGCCGGATTCGCTGTACAGCGGATGGCTGCGGCGGCGGGGCGAGCACCTGGAGCACGGCGCCGACCGCGACGTGCTGGCGGGGCTGCGGGTGGCGGACGTCTTCGACCGCGACCCGCCCGTCATCGGCGAGGGGGCGCCGCTGCGGCAGGTGGCGGCGCGGCTGGGGCGCACGTCCCGGGCAGAGTTCCCCGTGGTGGACGACGCGCTGCGCCTGGTGGGGATGGCCTCCGTGGCGGAGCTGGCGCGCGCCGCGCACGAGCTGGAGCACCTGGGCGTGGGGATCGTGGCGGCGGACCTGGCGGAGCCCACGGAAACGGTGAGCCCCGGCGACACCCTGCTGGAGGCCGTGCGGCGGATGGGGGTGCGCGGCGTGAGCACCCTGCCGGTGGTGGACCCGGCGAGCGGCCGGCTGCTGGGCACGGTGGACCGCGGCGAGATCCTGGCCGCCTACGCCCGCGCCGTCGGCGGCGCGGAGGAGCGCGACGCGGACGGCGGACCATAGCCGCGGCCGGGCGTCGCGGCTTTACAGCGGTCCTGGAGGGAGAGCCTGGAGTCGGTTCTCACCCGTGCTGTCATTCCGAGGTCCGCCGGCGCCGGCTGGAGACGTTTTCCCCTGGCATGATGCATCGGGCGCCGGGCGGCCGAAGAACCTGGTTGCTGGCGTGCAAGGTCCCGCCCGCGCGCTGAGTTCGTGCGGGGTCCAGCACGCGCAGGGAACAACACCTCGCCTGAGATTCCCCGGAAAAAGACGATCCCCAGGCCGCGTCCAGCTGCGGCGTGGGGATCAGAATGGGCCGGGTGGGACTCGAACCCACGACCAACGGATTAAAAGTCCGCTGCTCTACCGACTGAGCTACCAGCCCGCAGACGCGGGAATATAGCGCCGATCGCGGATTGTCTCAACGGGGGACGGGCACCGGGCCCCGCTGCACGCGCGAAACCCGGTCCGGCCGCCGGCGCGGATCAGTTGCCGCGGTCCACCCGCAGGGCGTAGGCGCCCGCCTGGTCGGGGGCGGCCGTGGTCACGCGGATGGTGTACACGCCGGCCTGGGGCACCTCGAACTCCAGGCGCGAATCCAGGTCCTCGCCGCCGTCGTCGTCCTCGGCCAGGGCCTCGAAGTCGTCGCCTTGGCCGCGGCCCACGAGCACGTACGCGTCCAGGTCCTCCGACGACACCTGGATCACCAGGTGCTCGCCCGCGGCGGCGCGGTAGGTGTAGTCGTGGTAGAAGAGCGTCCAGCCCGCCTCGTCCGCCTCGCCGTCCAGCGTGCCGGCGACCTCGCGGCCCAGCGCCACCGTGCCCGCGCTCCGGCCCTGATAGACGAACTCCGGCGCGTCCTCGTAGCCCTCGTCCGAGCCCGAGAAGTCGTCCTCGATCATCTCCTCGTCGTCCACGATGGGCTCCGCGGCCCCCGTCTCCACCCGCAGCGTGTAGGCGCCCGCGCCGTCGCCGTCAAAGCCGCGCACCACCACGTGGTACTCGCCGCTCTCGTCGAAGGTGACGACCATCTGCGCGTTGAGGCCCTCGCCGCTGTCGTCGTCCGACGTGATCTCCGACAGCACGCCGCCCTCCTCCGCCGCCAGGGCCAGGTACGGGTCGAACGCGTCGGACTCGGCAAAGACGGTCACCACCTCGCCCTGCCGTCCGGTGATGAGGTAGTGGTCCTCCAGGCCCTCGCCCTCGGCGTCGCCGTCCGCGAGCTCGCCCTGCACCGTCTGCCCCACGCGGATGCGGCCCGGCGCCACCACGCGCGCCTCGGAGACGGAGATCTCGTACGCGCCCAGCTGGTCCTCGACAAACGACGACGCGCGCAGCTCGTACGCGCCGCCGTCGTCCAGGGTGATAACCAGGCGGGCGTTGGTGCCGTCGCCGCCGTCGTCGTCGCCCGCCGCGTCCATCCAGCCGCCCTGTCCCGCGCGGCCGTAGTGCAGGTACGCGTCGAAGTCGTCCGAGTTCAGGCGCACCACCACGCGGTCGCCCGGCTGGCCGCGAATGACGTACGCGTCGTAGCGCGTGCCGTCGTCCATCCGCGGATCGCTCTCCTCCAGCGTGCCGGTGACGGTCTGGCCCACGCGCAGGGGCGTTTGCGCGGAGAGCGGGAGCGCGGCGCACGACGCGGCCGCGAGCAGGAATGCAAAGCCCTTCATGGGGTGGTTCACGCGATGTCGATTGTGGTTGGGACTTCCGGGGACGCGCGCGGAAATCTAGCGTTCGCCGCGCCGCGCGGAAGGTTTACGTGCGCCGCCGCCGTAAGGTTGCGCGGATGAGGGGTTCCGTCCGGGCTCAGCCCACGGGGCCGGCCTGGAGAACGAGCCGGCGCACGTCGTCCAGCATCCCGTTCACCTCGCGGTCGCCCGGATCGGCCAGGTCCAGCAGCTCGGACAGGAGCGCATAATCCGCATCCGCGCGATCGATGGGGACGGAGAGCTTCTCCTCGCCCGCCGCGGTCTTCAGCTTGACGACGATGGAGCCCCAGCGGCTCTCGAACACGCCCAGCACGTACGGCCCCAGCGCGATGTACACGTCGCGCTCCCCGCTGAAGCGACGCTTTTGCCACTTCGCCTGGCCCGAACGCGTCTTTTGGAGCAGCGCGGCGATGATGTCGCGCAGCGACTGCGGGATCATAGGGCTCCTGCCTTTTGAAAGCGGGCCTGCTCGCTCCAGCGCGACAGCGTGTCCATGTGCCGCGACAGCAGCGCGCTGACATCCACGAATCGAGGCGGCGTGATGCCTTCGTGCAGGGCCAGCTCCAGCGACTCCTGCAGCCCGGCCACGTCACTGAGCACCTTTCGGATCTCGCCCCGGCTTGCGGTGGACTCGAGCCGTTCACCAACCCGGTTCAAGGCTTCGCGGCAGGTCCGCACGGCGATCAGGGCGGCGGGAACGCGGCCCGCCTCGAGCGCCGTGAGGACCGCTTCCAGGTCCTTGCGGATGAAGACGATGTCACCCGCCGTCGTTCGCGACGAGACTGCCTTTACCGCTTCCAGCGACGCGGTGCGTGCCGCCTGCGCCGCGGTGCCCGCCTCGCGCGCACGATGCTGGGCTGCACGCGCTTCGCGGAACGTCAGATACAGCCCCGCGAGGGACAGCAGCGTTCCTCCGATCGTGAAGCTCCATCCAGACCAGTCGAACCAGTCGCGTGCGCCTGTAAGCGCGACCATGCGGGACCCCGTTGGGAAAGCGGGAAGGCGTGTCGAGATCGCACGTCCACTATCAACGCTTTTCCCAAATCGCACAAGGGGTCGGCTCTCGAAAAACGAAGTTCGTCCGCGTTCTGGCGCGTCGGTCACGGCCGAGCACGTTCATCCCCCCAAAACGGGCACAGGATCGTCACGGCGAGTGGATCGTGACCCGCTCAACACCATGCTGATCCTGCACTTGTGGCCCCGAATCCGATCCGGTCCCGAAATGCGCGAAACCCGCCACACCGCCGGGCGGCGTCCCGTGTTGGCGGTTGAAGCCCTGTTCGCAGAGCGCGTCGGCGCGAGACAGGGCTTTCCGCTTTCGTAGCGGCGGCTTTAGCCGCTCTGGCTGGGGGCGTCCTAGTGAGGGCACGTCCTGCTACGCGAACACGCCCACGTGCGACGCGAACAGGCGCTCGAGCGCCGTCTGCGGGTCGTGGCACAGGCCGCCGTGCACGGGGCCGGACTGGATGACGTCGGAGCGCGGCGCCGTCAGCCAGTGAAAGCGCTCGGACGGCGGCACCAGCGCCACGGGGCCCGCCTCCGCGTCGCCCTCGGCGATCGCGCGGATGTCGCGGAGGTAACGCGCGAGCAGCTCCACGTCCACGCCGGGCACGCGGGCCGCCAGCTCCGCCGGGTCCGTCACCACGCGGATGCCCAGGAAGTCCGCCGTGCGGGCGTGCACCATCACCCCCACGGGCACGGCCGTGCCCAGGTGCGGGTGCGGCACCACGCACAACACGGCAAAGCTGTACGCGATCCAGCGCGCGGATGCGGCGTCCGTCATCGGCGGCTGTGCAGGCGGGCGCGCGGCTCCCGCGCCAGCGTGTCGCGCGCGGCCACGGCCTCGTCCACGAAGGCGCGCGGCGCACGGATGCGCGTCCGCAGGTACTCCAGGTACCGCGCCCGCGCCTCGTCCACCGACGCGAAGTCGCGCGCCAGGGCGGGATCCGCCAGCAGCGCGTCCGGCAGCCGGTCCGCGATGCCGGCCAGCACGTCGTCCGTCAGCGTCGCGGCGGCCTCGGCGTCAGCGGCGTGCAGGTCGCCGGCGCGGGCCAGCAGCACGTGGTCCTTGATGAGGGGGAACGGTGTGCGCGTCCGGGCCTCGTCCACGCCCGGCCAGTTGTGCTGCGCGTACAGCGCCGCGCCGTGGTCGATGAGGTACGGCCTGCGATCGTGGATCAGCAGGTTGGGGTTGCGGGCCGTGCGGTCCGGATTGGTCGTGTACGCGTCCAGCCAGACGATGCGCGCCGCCAGCTCCGGCGACACCAGCTCCCCGGCCGACGCGGGCTGAAAGTTGAACGCGCCGTCCAGGTATCGCAGGCCCACGTTCACGCCCACGCTGGCGCGCAGCAGGTCCTGGATCTCGGGATCGGGCTCCGTCTGCCCAAAGTCCGGCAGCAGCTCGATGAGCGCCAGCCCCGGCACGGGCAGGTGCAGCGCCTCGGCGATCATCCCCACCAGCAGCTCCGCCACGAGCGCCTTGGCGCCCTGCCCCGCCCCCCGGAACTTGACGACGTACAGCCCGCCGTCGTGCGTCTCCACGACGGCGGGAAGGGTGCCGCCTTCGCGCAGCGGCTGCACGTAGCGGGTGGCGGTGAACGCCGGGAGCTGTGTCATGCCGCGGCGGCGGCCGACTGCGTGCGGCGCAGGTGCGCGTCGAACACGAACGGTCCAAACGGCAGCACCGACGCCGCCAGCGCGGCCGCGACGCGCCCCAGCGGCCAGCGGTTCGCGGCGGCCGCGGGGAAGACGGCGGCCACGTACAGCAGCCACAGCGCGCCGTGCGCGGCGCCCACGACGGACACCATCTGCGGCTGGCCGGCCAGGTACTTGAGCGGCATGGCCGCGCCCAGCAGCAGCAGGAACGAAATGCCTTCCACGATGCCGATCAGGCGAAGGCGAGCGAGCGGATCTCGGAGCACGGCTTGGTCCTTCATGAGTGCGAGCGGGATTTGGACGTCCAAAGCTAAACACATCCGCCAGATACGCGAAAGGGCGAGCGCCCGGTCGCGCCCGCCCGTCCGCCGCCTAGGCGGGAAAGGGGTGAAGCTCCACCGGCAGCCCCAGCGGCAGGGCGTGCAGCAGCTCCAGCTCGCCGCCGCGGCCCAGCCGGTACTCGCCCACGAACAGGCGGCGGCAGTCGTCGCGCGGGCACTGGAAGACGAACTCCACGGCCGTGTCGTCGGGGCAGATGGAGTGTGCGCTCAGCCGCCGCGGGTCCCCGTGCGCTCCGCACGACGGGCAGGTGTGCGGCACCTCCGCGAACGTGCGGACGGCGCCGTGGCCGTTGAACCGCGTGAGCAGGTGCGTAAGGCCGTTCATGGTTCTCTCCCCTGGCCGATGGTCTCCGCCGATGCGCGCCCGCAATCTGCATCGGCCACGGCCGGCGCGAAGTCGGGGAGAGTCCTCCGCCGTGTCGGAAAACGCCGGGCAGATGCAGATCGGCGCCTCGCAGATCAGTCCCATCGCGAACGCATCGTCCTGAAGACACCCGGCGGCGTTCCACTTCGCTTCCCGCCGACGCGTCAACAACAAAGGATCATGCGCGTCGCGGACGGCGTAGCTGGGCACCGGATCCACTTCGCTTCCCGCGAATGCGTCATCCTGAGGAGCGCCGCGCGGAATCCGATGATGCGCATCACCCTGGGCGCACGCGCTGACAAGGACTTGCGCGGCGGCTCCTCAGGATGACGCGCGTCGCGGACGGCGTAGCGGGGCCCCGAATCCACTTCGCTTCCCGCCAACGCGTCATCCTGAGGAGCGCCCGCGCGGAACCCGATGATGCGCATCACCCTGGGCGCGACGAAGGATCTTGCCCGCAAAGCGTCAGGCCGGCTCCCGGGTGCGGAACCGGCCTCCTGTTTCGCCGAAAAGATCCTTCGTCGCCGCCATAGCTCACTCCCTGGCAAGGGCTTACGGGGCGGCTCCTCAGGATGACGCTCGTCGGGGAGAACACGAACGGCCCGCGCCGCGCGTCAGCCGCCGGCGGACTCCGCGGGGCACGCGGCGCGCACGGCGGCGGCGGGGCGCCAGTTGGGCTCGGCCCCGGGCACGTCGCTGAACGTGTACATCCGCCCCACGAGGCTGTCGCCGCGCGCGGTGAACTCGCTGTAGCTGCCCCACAGCCCTTCGTGCACCACGTACAGCACGGAATCCGCCGGGGTCACGCGCCAATATTCCTGCGGATTCGACAGGTGCTCGCGAAAGGAGCGCGCGTCGCGGGCGCCCTCGCGTCCCTGCGCGCTGCTCGCCGTCGACAGCGTGGAGTCGAACGCCACGCGCACGCCGTCATCCCGCGGCGCGACGAGCCGCCAGCACCCCACGAGCGACCGCCACGCGACGGGCGCCGCGCCCCGCACGGGCCGCGCGCCCGATCCGCCCGACGCGCATCCCGCCATCATCCCGAACATCACCAGCAGGGCCGCAGTCCGCATCCATCCTCCTGTCCGTGTCACGTCAGGCCCGTGCGCGCCGCCGGCGTCCGGCGCCGTCCGCACATCGCGTAGTCCAGCGCCGCCGCGAGCGCCACGCCCACGGCGTAGCAAAGCAGGTCGCTCCACAGGAAGCCGAAGCCCAGCACCAGCCCGCCGAGGCGCGTCTGGCGGATGCCGTCGATCCACGGCGCATGATACAGCTGGCCAAGCTCGACGGCGAGAGAAAACGCTGCAGCCGCGACCGCGATGCGCCGGATGGATGCGCGGTTCCACGCGGCCACCATGAGCAGGTACACCATCGACGCCCACAGCACGTCGCCCGCGTACTTCGCGACGGACGCGGGCAGCGCATCCCCGAACCGCCGCGTCGCCAGCCCGATGGCGACAGTCAGCGCCGTGAGGGCGAGAAAGAGCAGGCGCGAGCGGGGACTACGTTCCGGCACTGGGAGCGGGTCGAGTGGGGATGGAATCACGCGGGTGGCTGATACCAGACCGGGAAAGAACCACCGCGCGGGAGCCACAGTTGCTTCCTGAGGGGCCTCACGAGCTCGACCGCGCCGGATGCGTCCGGCCCCGAAGGATCTTCCCGCCGTGGCAAGGACCCAGGACAGCGGCGAAGTCCCTGCCGCGCGAAGGAGATCCTTCCGGTCGCGCCCGGAATCTCGCGAACGGGCAAAGCTTCGCGCGGGCGCTCCCTCAGGAAATCAATGCGATGGGCAGTGCTTATGCGGATTCGGCATCAGGCGCAGGGGGTCTTCCCAGGCCTGGATGAGGACCATGGCAGCCGCGGGGTGGCGGCCGGTCAATCATCGTACTCGAAGCGGAACGGCCGCAGCCGCCGCTCGCGGTCGCGCAGCTCCTCTTCGGTCAGCGCGGGATCATCGCCCGATCCGCCGTCGCCCGATCCGCCCTTGTCCGCGCCGTCATCGTCCGTGCCGAAGGAGGGCTGGGGATCGGGAAAGCGGTCCAGGGCGGCCAGCACGCGCCGTCCCTTTTCGGTAATGGAGAGATCGAAGACGTTCCAGCCGTGGTACAGCAGCCCCGCCTTCTCGAACCCGAAGACGATCCAGCTGGCCACGCCGCCCGACGCGTGCTCGAGCATCCACGCCTCCAGCTCCGCCGTGTGCCGCCCGAACGCCTCCGCGTCGTGCCCGCTGTCCATGCGCGCCGCCACCCGCCGCAGCAGCTCGTGCAGGAACGGCACGGCGTCCGTGTACCGCAGGCGCAGTAGTCCAGCTCGGCCTTCAGCGCGTCGAACAGGTCCGCGCCGCTCGCGATGGGCGCGGGCTGACCCGCGTTCGATCCTTCAAGCACCGAAGTCTCCCCCGTTTTTCACCCCTCAGGGCGCAACTGGTGAAAGAGCCCGCCGCGCCACACGCCCAGCCAGCTGCCGTCGCGAAGAAACACCGTCCAGGCGGGCTGTCCCTCCGCGGTCATGAAGGTGTGCACCCACCGATCCCCGTCCAGCGTGAGCACCAGTTCGGGGATGCGCCCCGTGACGGCGACGTCCGCGACGGTGTGCCCCTGCAGCGCGCGGACGCCGTGCGTGATCCGCCGCTCCGTGCTCCAGCTGCCGAAGCGGATGGCGCGGCTGCTTTCCACCCGCCAGCTCCATTCCAGCATGAGGCTCGCCTCGCCGCGCAGCGACGTGTGCTCGCCGCGCCGGGTCACGTACGTCTCGCGCGTGAGGGTGCCCAGCTCCAG
This sequence comes from Longimicrobium sp., assembly GCF_036280135.1. Classification (GTDB taxonomy): domain Bacteria; phylum Gemmatimonadota; class Gemmatimonadetes; order Longimicrobiales; family Longimicrobiaceae; genus Longimicrobium. The sequence goes on along the minus strand of NZ_DASURI010000058.1, from coordinate 5,164 downwards.
GAAGATGGCCGAGCCCGCGCCGCGCCACGTGCGCGCCACCGGCAGGCCCACGAGCTCGCGCGTGAAGGCATGAAACCGTTCCCGGGTGATGGCGGAGCGGCCGGGGATGCGGGGCATCGCGGGGTGGACGGGTGCGGCGGACGGGGAACGGGCGTCCGTGCCCCTCCCACGCGGAGGCGGGAGAGGCGCGCGGAAACACGGCTATTTGCGGGTGACGATGCGCATGCCGTTGGGCGCCACGCCGGGCTTCGGCGGCTCGGGGGCCTTGGGTGCCGGCTTTTGCTGCGGCGCGGGCTTGCGGCCGGCGTCCCGGCCCTGCGCGGGGCGCGATCCCCCGCCCTGCCCGCCCGCCGGCTTGCTGCCCGCCTGCGTCTTCATCGACAGGGCGATGCGCTTGCGGGGCACGTCCACGGACATGACGCGGACGGTCACACGGTCGCCGACGCGCACCGCGTCGTTGGGGTCCTTAACGAAACGGTCGGACAGCTCGGAGACGTGCACGAGCCCGTCCTGGTGCACGCCGATGTCCACGAACGCGCCAAAGGCGACCACGTTGGTCACCGTACCCTGCAGCGACATCCCCTCCTTGAGGTCCTCCAGGGAGTTGACGTCGTCGCGGAAGGCGGGCGCCTCGAACTGCTCGCGGGGGTCGCGGCCGGGCTTCTTGAGCTCCGCCACGATGTCTTCCAGCGTAGGCAGGCCCACGCCGTCGCCCAGGTACTTCTGCACGTCGATGCGGGCCACGGCGGACTCGTTGCCCACCAGCGACGACATGTCGACGGACAGGTCGCGGGCGATGCGCTCCACCAGCCCGTACCGCTCCGGGTGCACGGCCGACCCGTCCAGCGGGTGCGCGCCGCCGCGGACGCGCAGGAAGCCGGCGGCCTGCTCGAACGTCTTGGGACCCAGCCCGCTCACCTTCTTGAGCAGCTCCGCCCGCGAGCCAAAGGGGCCGGACGCGTCCCGCGACTGCACGATGCGCTGGGCCACGGTGGGCCCGATGCCGGCCACGTACGACAGAAGCGCGGGCGACGCCGTGTTGAGCTCCACGCCCACGCGGTTCACGGCCGATTCCACCGTCTCGTCCAGGCGGCGCTTGAGGCGCGTCTGCGAGACGTCGTGCTGGTACTGGCCCACGCCGATGGACTTGGGATCGATCTTCACCAGCTCCGCGAGCGGGTCCTGCAGCCGGCGGGCGATGGAGACGGCCGAGCGAAGCGTCAGGTCCAGCTCCGGAAGCTCCTCTCGCGCCAGGTCCGACGCGGAGTAGACGGACGCGCCCGCCTCGTTCACCATGACCACGGCCGGGCGCACGTCCGCCGGCAGGTCGCGGACGGCCTCCTTGGCCAGCTTGTCGCTCTCGCGGCTCGCCGTGCCGTTGCCCACGGCCACCAGCTCCACGCCGTGCTCCTGGACCAGCTTCGCCAGCTCGCGCTTCGCCCGGTCTTCCTGGTGCAGGTAGACCACACCCGTGGCCAGCAGGGCGCCCGTGCGGCTCACGACGGCCAGCTTGCACCCCGTGCGGTAGCCGGGGTCCACGCCCAGCACGGTGCGTCCGCCGGCGGGCGGCTGCAGCAGCAGCGCCTCCAAATTCTTGCCGAAGATGGCGATGGCCTCCTCGTCTGCCCGCGTCTTGAGCTCCATCCGCACCTCGACCTCCACCGAGGGCGAGATCAGGCGGCGGTAGGCGTCCTCCACGGCCAGCCCCATCTGCTCCGGCGCGCGATTGCCGTCCAGGAACTTGCGGCGCAGCGCGGCGACCAGCTCCTCGTCGGGGGCCAGGATGCGGGCCGTGAGGTAGCCCTCCGCCTCGCCCCGGCGCACGGCCAGGATGCGGTGGCTGGGCATGTCCTTGATGGGGCCGGAAAAGTCGTAGTAGTCCTGGAACTTGCTGACCTCGTTCTCCTTGCCCCGCGCCGCCTTGCTCTCCATCACGCCCTTCACGCGCACCGTGTCGCGCACGTACGCGCGGGCCGCCGCGTCCTCGCTGATGCGCTCGGCGATCACGTCGCGGGCGCCGGCCAGGGCGTCGTCCGCCGTCGCCACGCCCTTTTCCGCGTCCATGAAGCCCGCCGCCTGCGCCGCGAGCTGCGCGTCCGCCGTCTGCCCGGCCCACAGCAGCTCGGCGAGGGGACCCAGGCCGCGTTCGAGGGCGATGGTGGCGCGCGTGCGGCGCTTGGGCTTGTAGGGCAGGTACAGGTCCTCGAGGGCGCTCTTGGTCTCGGCGCGCTCGATGGACGCCTTGAGGGCGGGCGTGAGCTTGCCCTGCTCGTCGATGGACTTGAGGATGGCGGCGCGGCGCTCGTCCAGCTCGGCCAGGTACTCGTGGCGGTCGCGGACGTCGCGCAGCTGCACCTCGTCCAGCTCGCCCGTGGCTTCCTTGCGGTAGCGCGCGACGAACGGGATGGTGTTGCCGGCCAGGAGCAGCTCGAGCGCGGCGGCCACCTGGCCCGGGCGCAGGCCCAGTTCGGTGGCGATCTTTTCGGCGTACGTGGAGGACTGCACGGCAGTGCGAAAGTGCGAAAGTGCGAAAGTGCGAAAGTGCGAGAGTGCGAAAGTGGCCGGGGGCTAGCTTTCGCGAGCGGAGGGAAAGGTATGCGAGCCTGCCGGTGCGGTCCACTCTTGCGGAGCGGCGGATTCGTCGTCCGGGCAGGCGCGGCGGCGGTGGGAGGCAGTCGGAGTGCGGGCAGCCGGCCGACCATCCATCGTACCCCGCGCGGACTACGAATGGGAGTGTCCCAGATAGATGGCCCACTCCCAGCCTGAGCGGCTAAAGCCGCCGCTACGAAAGCGGAAAGCCCCGCCCTGACAACGCCTCGCGTCGCCCGGCGGGCTTCAACGGCTCCGGGGTGTGCTACTCCCCGCAGGAGTCGCCGCAGGTCTGCCCGCAGGTGTTCGCGAAGTTCCTGGTGTAGCAGCCGACCTGGCCGTCGCAGGTGAACGCCCCGTGACACGTGTTGACCGCCACGCAGGTGACGCACGTCTGGTACGGATCGCAGGGCCCGCCCACCTCGGTCTGGTGGCCCCGGACGGTACCTTCCATCCGACCAGCGTTTCCAGTCTGGAAAGATTCGACCGTCAACTCGTCTACGTTCAGCTGCAGCTTGCGCATGGAGCACCATTTCGGAGAAGGTGGCGAGTTCGGAATGCGTCCGAAGGTAAAAGCCCCAGAGAAGCGTGCGCAACAAAACTTCGCGGGATGGGATCCGGCATCCACGTCCTGCGCCGGCCATCCGGTGTTCGGCCGGAGCGGCGCAACCCCTCAAAACGAAATCCCCGCCCTGGCGACGCTTCGCGTCGCCAGGGCGGGGTTTCAACAGCTCCGGTGGTCATCTTCGTGCACGAGGCTGCCACCTCGTCCATGCGGCCGCGCGAACTATACTCCCCCGCCGGGTGGTGGCCCGTGTCGGCGGTTGAAGCCTGTTCGCAGAGCGCGTCGGCGCGAGACAGGGCTTATGGCTGTCCCAGCGGCGGGTTTACCCGCTCCGGCTGGACCCGCGCCACCGTGCAGAGACTCGCCCGCAATCCGTTACTTCCGCACTTCCGCACTTCCGCACTTCCGCACTTCCCTACCCCGCCAGCCGCTGCCGCCAGATCATCGCCCCCGCCTCTTCACCCGGCAGCGGCCGCGCGAAGCGGAAGCCCTGCGCGAACTCGCATCCCATCGACCGCAGCTGCTCCGCCTGCTCGGGCGTCTCCACGCCCTCCGCCACGGCGCTCAGGTTCAGCGTCTGCGCCAGGACCAGGATGGTGCGCACGATCTGCTCGCTCTGCCCGTCCGCGCTCAGCCGGCTCACGAAGCTGCGGTCGATCTTGAGCGTGTCGATGGGAAAGCGGTGCAGGTAGCTGAGCGACGAGTAGCCCGTTCCGAAGTCGTCGATGCACAGCTCCACCCCCAGCGCCTTGAGCTCGTCCAGCATGGACGCTACGGGCCCGGCCTCGCCCATCAGCAGCCCCTCCGTGATCTCCAGCTTGAGGAAGGGCGCCGGCAGGTCCGCGTCGCGCAGGGCCGCGCTCACGTCGCGGGCCAGGCCCCCGTCCACGAACTGGCGCGGCGACAGGTTCACGTTCACGGACAGCTCCGCGCCGTAGCGCCGGATCCACTCGCGCAACTGGCGGCAGGCCTCGCGAAGCACCCAGCGGCCCAGGGGCACGATCAGCCCCGTCTCCTCGGCCACGGAGATGAACTCGGAGGGCGACAGCAGCCCGCGCTCCGGGTGGCGCCAGCGGGCCAGGGCCTCGAACCCCGTGATGCGCCCGTCGGCCAGCGACACCACGGGCTGGTACGCCAGCTCGAACTCCTCGCGGTCCAGGGCCGCCCGCAGGTCCGTCTCCAGCGCCAGCCGCGCCACGGCCGTCGTGTGCATGGTGGGGTCGAACACCTCGCACCGGGCGCGGCCGCCGCTCTTGGCGCGGTACATGGCCGTGTCGGCATCGCGCAGCAGCGACTCGGGCGTGGCGCCCGCCCCGCCCACGGCGATGCCGATGCTGGCCGTGGTAAAGACGGGCCGGCCGTCCAGCGGAAAGGGCTCGCGCAGGGCGTCGTGCACCCGCTCGGCCACGGCGCGGGCCTCGGCGGCGTCGCGCAGGTCCTCCAGCAGCACGCTGAACTCGTCGCCACCCAGCCGCGCCACGGTGTCGGCGGGGCGCAGGCACCCCTCCAGCCGGCGCGCCACGGCGTCCAGCAGCCGGTCGCCCGTGGCGTGGCCCAGGCTGTCGTTGACGACCTTGAACCCGTCCAGGTCCAGGAACAGCACGGCCAGCGTGCCCCCCGACCGCGCCACGCGGCGCAGGGCCAGCCCCAGCCGGTCAATCATCAGCGAGCGGTTGGGCAGCCCCGTGAGCACGTCGTGCAGGGCGTGGTGCAGCAGCAGCTCCTCGGCCACCTTTTGCTCGGTGATGTCGCTCAGGCTGCCCGCCACGCGCACGGCCCGGCCGTCCGCCGCGCGCACCGTCACGGCCCGCGCCCGCACCCACCGCCAGCTGCCGTCGCGGTGGCGGATGCGGTGCTCCATCTCCAGGTGCGAGCGTCCGCCGCCAATGCTGGCCGTGACCTCGCCCCGCACGCGCTCCCAGTCGTCCGGGTGCACGCGGTTGAGCCACTCGTCGGGGTGCTCGCCCACGGCCTCGTCGGCCCCGTAGCCCAGGATGGCCTTCCACCGGG
>NZ_DASURI010000057.1:0-5074 GCF_036280135.1 Longimicrobium sp. | reverse complement strand
CTCTCCCGCGCAGTTTGCGGGAGAGGGTGCGAGCCTACGCGAGCGGGTGAGGGCTCCCTCAGCCCAGCTGCGACAGCAGCGCGTCCAGCCCGTCCTGGTCCAGCCCCGACAGGGCGAAGTCCGACGGCGTGTAGCCGCCCGCCTGCGGATCGCGGCAGTGCGCCACCAGCTCGCGCAGCGCCCCCAGGAAGCCCTCGGCCAGCCGCTCCACCGTGGCGCGGTCGTGCACGCTGGGCGCGTACGTCCACGTCACCGACAGCCGGCCGCCCAGCACCATGGCGTCGATGGACAGCAGGTGCGTCCGCGGCGCCGACGGCGCGCGCAGGGCCCCCGAGTCCCCGGCGGACGGCGCCATCCGCGCGTCGCCCGCGGGGGCGGCCGCCACGCCGCCGTCCATCTGCCCCAGGTAGTTGAACGCCACCTGCGGCACGGGCAGCGCGGCCAGCGCGGCCCGCGTGGCGTCGTCCCCCATCCACCGCAGCAGGCCGAATCCAACGCCCTTGCGGGGCACGGCCCGCAGCTGCTCCTTGGCCGTCCGCAGGGCGTCGCCGGGCTGGGCGGGCGCGTCCAGGCGCAGGGGATGGATGGCCGTGAACCAGCCGGCCGTCCGCGACACGTCCACGCCCTCGAACAGCTCCTCGCGGCCGTGGCCCTCCAGGTCCACCCACAGGGCGTCCGCCCCCGTCCAGCCGCGGAACGCCCGCGCCAGCCCCGCCAGCAGCACGTCGTTCACCTGCGTGTTGTAGACGGGCGGCACGTCCGTCAGCAGGGCCCGCGTCTCGGCCTCGTCCAGCGCGGCCGTCACGTAGCCCGCCTCGCCCTGCGTGTTCGATCCGCCCGCGTGGTCCGTGGGAAGGGGCGCGAAGCCGGCCTGGGCCTGCCCCGTCCAGAACGCCAGCTCCCCGCGCGCCTCGTCGCTCACGGCGTGCTCCGCCAGCCGCTCCGCCCACGCCTTGAACGACGTGGACTTGGACGGCAGGGCGATGGGCTCGCCCGCCGCGGCCTGGCGGTAGGCCGTGTCCAGGTCCGCCGCCACGAACTGCCACGAGACGGCGTCCACCACCAGGTGGTGCGCCGCGACGAGCACCCGCTGGGGCGCGTCGCCCAGGTCGAAGAGGGCGATGCGGAACAGGGGGCCGTGCTCCAGGTCCAGCCCGCGCTGCACGCCCTCCGCCGCCCGCGTGAACGCCGCCTCGCGCCCGTCCGCGTCCACCGTCGACAGGTCGATGCGGTCCACGGCGGCCGCGTGCGGCGCGGGGATGTGCTGCGCCCAGCCCTCCGCCGTGCGCGTGTAGCGCATCCGCAGGGCGTCGTGGTGCGCCAGGACGGCGTCGGCCGCCGCCTGCAGCGCGTCCGCGTCCAGCCCGCCCGGCGCGTCGAACAGCAGCGACAGGTTGAACCAGGCCACGTCCGGGTGCTGCTGGTCAAAGAACCAGTGCTGCACGGGCGTGAGCGGCACGTCGCCCGTCACGGGGCCCTGCTCCGCCTGCGGGCCCGCGTCCGTGGCCACGGCCGCCAGGTCGGCGATGGTCTGGTGGACGAACATCTGCTTGGGCGTCACGCGCACGCCCAGCTGCGCCGCCCGCGCGATGATCTGGATGGAGAGGATGGAGTCGCCGCCCAGGGCAAAGAAGTTGTCGTGGATGCCCACGCGCTCCAGCCGCAGCACCTCGGCCCACAGCTGCGCCATCACGCGCTCGGCGTGCGTGCGGGGCTCCACGTACGCGTCGGCCGAGCGCGCGGCGCCCGGCTCCGGCGCGGGGAGGGCGCGGCGGTCCAGCTTGCCGTTGGGCGTGAGGGGGATGGCATCCAGCGGCACGAAGGCCGACGGCACCATGTAGTCCGGCAGCCGCGGCTTGAGGTGCGCGCGGAAGTCCTCCCCGTCCACTCCCTCGCCCACGACGTAGGCGATGAGACGGCGCTCGCCGCCGTCCTCGCGGGCCACGACGACGCAGTCGCGCACGGACGGGTGCTCGCGGAGCGCCGCCTCCACCTCGCCCGGCTCGATGCGGAAGCCGCGCACCTTGACCTGCGCGTCCGCGCGGCCCAGGAACTCCAGCACGCCGTCGCGCAGCCAGCGCACGCGGTCGCCCGTGCGGTACATGCGCGCGTCGCCGCCGGCGAACGGGTCCGCCACGAAGCGCTCGGCCGTGAGCTCCGGCCGGTCCAGGTAGCCGGCCGCCACGCGCCCGCCGCCGATGCACAGCTCGCCGGGCACGCCCGTGCCGCACAGCGTGCCCCGCTCGTTCACCACGTACAGCCGCGTGGCCCCGATGGGCCCGCCGATGGGCACCGTCACGGCGTCGGGGGCGACGGACTCCACCGCGTGCGCCGTGGCGAAGACCGCCGTCTCCGTGGGGCCGTACATGTGCAGCAGCCGGCCCGGCGCGCCGTGCTCCAGGCAGGCGCGCACGGCCCCCGCGTCCACCTGCTCGCCGCCGAACAGCACGGCCCGCAGCCCGGCGAACACGCCCGGCACCTCGCGCAGGTGGCGGTTGAACAGCTGCGTGGTGAGAAAGGCGATCTCGATGCGCCGCTCGCGCAGGGCCCGCGCGAAGTCCGGCGGCGACAGCAGCACGTCGCGCTCGACGCCCACGACGGTGGCGCCGTTCACGAGCGGCGCCCACACCTCGAAGACGGCCGCGTCAAAGGAGAGCCCCGCGCCCTGCATCACCCGGTCGCCGGGGCGGATCTCCAGGTAGTCCGCGCCCGCGAAGGTGCGGACGAGGGCCCCGTGCGTCGTCAGCACGGCCTTGGGGGTGCCGGTGGAGCCGGAGGTGTAGATGACGTACGCCACGTCGTCCGCCCCCACGGCCGGCAGCGCGGCGGACGCGTCATCCGCCCCGTCCTCCTGGCCGATGACGAGCGTGCGCGCCCCGCCGAAGTCCGTCTCCGCGCGGTCCGCGGGCGCCAGGACAAAGCGGGCGCCGCTGTCGCGCACCATGAACGCCAGGCGGTCCGCCGGATACTCGGGGTCCAGCGGCACGACGGCCGCGCCCGCGCGCAGGATGCCAGCGATGGCGGCCACCATGGCGGCGGACGCGTCGGTGGCCACGCCCACGCGGTCGCCGGCGCGCACGCCCAGCCCGTGCAGCCGCCGCGCGACGGCGTCGGCGCGGGCGCGCAGCTCCGCGTACGTCAGCGCCGCGTCGGCGTACTCCACGGCGGCGGCTTCGGGCGCGGCGTCGGCGCGCGCGTCCAGCTCGGCCACGAGGGTGGAGACGCGGTCCGCGCCGTGGTCGTTGGTGCCCCAGGCCAGCAGGGTCTCGCGCTCGGCGTCGGAGACGTGCGACAGCTCGGCCAGGAGGGCGTCGGGGCGGGCGCAGGCGCGCTCCAGGAGCACGCGCGTGTGCTCCATCATCCGCGCCATGGTCTCCTCGTCCCACAGGTCGCTGCTGTACTCGCACATGTTGGCGAGCCCGCCGCCCATCTCCAGCGTGGCGAAGGTGAGGTCGAACTTGGTGGCCTCGGTGTCCACCAGCGTCACCCCCGACTCCTGGAACACGGCGCGCAGGTTGAGCTCCGACGCGAACTCCGAGTCTTCCTTGTGGTGCTTGTCCTTGACGAAGGTGTGATGGAAGTACATCACCTGGAAGAGCGGGTTGCGCGCGGGGTCGCGCTCCACCTTGAGCTCGTCCAGCATCTTGTCGAACGGCAGGTCCTGGTGCGCGTCGGCGTTGAGCACGGCCGTGCGCACCTGCCGGATGAGCTCGCGAAAGGTCATCCGCTCCGCCAGCCGGGCCCGGATGGGCGCCGAGTTCACGAAGAAGCCGATGATGGGCTCCGTCTCGGCCCGGTTGCGGTTGCCCAGCAGCGTGCCCACGACGAGGTCGTCCTGGCCACTGTACTGGTGCAGCATGAGGTAGAAGCTCGCCATGATCACCATGTTCATGGACGAGCCCGTGTCCACGGCCACGGCGCGGACGCGGTCGGCGAGCGACCCGGGCCACACGAAGCGGTAGATGTTGCCGCGGTAGGTAAGCACGGGCGGGCGGGGCCGGTCCGTGGGCAGCTCCAGGGTGGGCGCGCCCTGCAGGTGGTCGCGCCAGTAGTCCACCTGCTGCCGCAGGGTGTCGCCCGTGAGGAACTCGCGCTGCCAGGCGCTGTAGTCGGCGTACTGCACGGCCAGCTCGGGCAGGGGCGAGGGCAGCCCGCGGGCGTACGCCTCGTAGATCTCCGTCATCTCGCGCATGAGGATGGGCATGCTCCACCCGTCCGTGACGATGTGGTGCACGTTGCACAGCAGCGCGAAGTCGGCGTCGCTCACGCGCACCAGGTGCACGCGCACGAGCGGGCCGTTGGCCAGGTCAAAGGGGATGGCCCCCAGCTGGCTGATGGTGCGGCGGATGGCGGCCTCGTCGGCGGCTTCGCCGTGGGGACCGCGGATGTCGCACATCTCCACCTTGAAGTCCCACGGCGGCTGCACGATCTGCCGCGGCTCGCCGTCCACCAGGCGAAAGACGGTGCGCAGGGCCTCGTGCCGGCGCAGCACCTCGCTGAAGGCGCGCTCCAGCGTGGGGATGTCCACGCGGGCGGAGACGAGCGAGGCGCCGGGAAGGTTGTAGACGGAGCGGCCGGGCTCCACCTGGTCCAGGAACCACAGGCGCTCCTGGGCCCACGACATGGGGTACGCGGGCCCGCCGCCGCGGCGCCGGATGACGTTGCGGGACTCGACGGGCTTGGCCTGTCCCCGGATGCGCTTTTCCAGGAGGAGGCGCTTGGCCTCGGAAAGCCGGTCGCGCGAGCGCGCGGAGGTATCAGCGTCCATCGTTGTCTATCGCTCGGAAGAGATTGGAAAGAATCCGCACCGGCACTCGTGCACTCCGGCGAAGCCCCAGCGGCGCCCCCTCCGCTCGCCCAGGCTCGCACCTCCCCTAAAACGCTGGGGGAGGTTGAACTGCCTTTCATCCGGATGGGACGGCCCTCGCCGGCAGCGGCGCGCCCCCCATCCCCTGCCCTTCCCCCATGAACAGAATGGGGGAAGGGGGATCACAAATCCTGCACGACGGCGGGGAGTCTGCCGGCCCGCCAAGAGGCCCCCTCCCCCCGCCCCCTGCCCCCGCTGTCGCGGGGG
>NZ_DASURI010000056.1:0-5501 GCF_036280135.1 Longimicrobium sp. | reverse complement strand
GTGTGGACGTGGATCGGCTTCTACCTGGTGCCGCACAACCTGATCGCGTACCCGTCCACGCCCACGCCCTTCTACTCGGACATGAACGGCTACGGCCACACGCTGGAGGGGTGGCGGTGGTACATGCTGTTCTGGGCGGGCGTGGCCGTGCTGCTGTCCATCGCCAGCAACCTGTTCTGGGTGCGGGGGATGGAGAGCGGCGGCCGCTGGCGGATGCGGATGGCCCGCGCCCGGCTCACGCGCCCCGTGCTTTCCGCCGCCGCGCTGGCCGTGCTGCTGGTGCTGGGGACGGGCGGCTTCATCGTGTACAACACGGCGGAGCTCAACGACTGGGAGACGGACGACGAGAGCAGCCGCATCACGGCGGAGTACGAGAAGCTCTACAAGCAGTACGAGCGGCTGCCCATGCCCCGCATCAGCGCGGCCACGCTGGAGGTGGACATCTTCCCCGCGTCGCGCGACCTGCGGATGCGGGGCGTCTACCGCCTGGTGAACCGCACGGGGCGTCCGCTGGACCAGGTGCACGTGGACCTGCTGAACACCCTGCGCATCCGCCGCCTGGAGCTGGGCGTCCCGGCGACAAAGACGATCTCGGACCACGAGAAGGGCTACCACGCGTTTCGCCTGGCCCGCCCGCTGGCGCCGGGCGACAGCACGGAGCTGCGCTTTGACGTGGAGCACGTGACGCGGGGCTTCGAGAACGAGCCCTCGTTCTTTCCCGTCGTCGAGAACGGGACGTTCTTCGACAGCCACTACCTGCCCGGCATCGGCTACAACGCCGAGGGCGAGCTGCAGGACGAGGGCGAGCGCGCCCGCCGCGGCCTGCCCGAGCGCCCGCGGGCCAACGCCATCGACGACCCGCGGGGCCTGGCGCGCAACTTCATCTCGCGCGACGCGGACCGGATCGACTTCCGCGTGACGGTCTCCACGTCGGCGGACCAGGTGGCGCTGGCGCCGGGGCGGCTGGAGCGCGAGTGGCGGCGGGGCGACCGGCGCTACTTCGCGTACCGCATGGACGTGCCCATGCTGAACTTCTACTCGTTCCTCTCCGCCCGGTACGCCGTCAAAAAGGCGCGGTGGAACGACGTGGAGATTGAGGTCTTTCATCACCCGTCCCACGCCTACAACGTGGACCGGATGATCGACGCCGTGAAGAAGTCGCTGGACTACTACACGCGGCAGTTCGGCCCGTACCAGCACCGGCAGGTGCGCATTGCCGAGTTCCCGCGCTACGCCGACTTCGCGCAGTCGTTCGCGGGGACCATTCCCTACAGCGAGGGCATCGGCTTCATCGCCGACGTGCGGCACGACGACATCGACTACCCGTTCTTCGTGACGGCGCACGAGGTGGCACACCAGTGGTGGGGCCACCAGGTGGTGCCGGCCGACGTGCAGGGCGCGGCCATGCTCTCCGAGACGCTGGCCGAGTACAGCGCGCTGATGGTGATGGAAAAGCAGTACGGGCGCGAGCAGATCGGCCGGTTCCTGCGGCACGAGCTGGACGGCTACCTGCAGGGCCGTACGGGCGAGCGCCGCGCGGAGATGCCGCTGGCGCTCGTCGAGAACCAGCAGTACATCCACTACAACAAGGGCGCGCTGGCCATGTACGCCCTGCGCGACTACGTGGGCGAAGAGGCCGTGAACGGCGCGCTGCGCGCGTTCCTGGCGCGGACGCGCAACGCCGCGGGGCCGTATCCCACGTCGCTGGACCTGCTGGACGACCTGTACCAGGCCGCACCGGACTCCATGCAGGGGCTGGTGGAGGACCTGTTCGAGACGGTGACGCTGTGGGACCTGGAGGCCACGCGCGCCGAGGGGACGGAGCTGCCCGACGGACGCTACGAGCTGCGGCTCACGGTCAACGCGCAAAAGGTGCGCGCGGGCCCCCTGGGCGACGAGACGCCGGCCCTCATCGACGACCTGGTGGAGATCGGGGTCTACGGGCGCGACGACAAGGAGCCCATCTACCTGCGCAAGGAGCGGTTCACGGGCGGGCCGCGCACCTTCCGCATCGTACTGGACGAGCGGCCGCTGCGGGCGGGGATCGACCCGCTGCACAAGCTCATCGACCGCGACCTGGACGACAACGTGGTGGACGTCACGCGCCGCGCCGGCACCCCCGTGCGCCCCCGCGCCGACTCCGCCGCCCGCCGCCCCGCGCGCGACACGGCGAGGTGACTGCACGGGCCGGCGTTTACTGCATTCTCACGCAGAGGCGCAGAGCCGCAGAGGAGAGGCCGCGGAGCATGGGACAGGAGATGGAGATGAAGCGATTCCTTGTGGTGTTCGAGCGTACCGGGACAGGGTTCTCGGCGTATTCACCCGACATCCCGGGCTGCATCAGCACAGGCCGCACGCGCACGGAGGCGGAGGCCAACATGCGTGAAGCGATCGCGTTCCACATCGAAGGCCTGTTGCTGGAGGGTTATCCCGTTCCTGAGCCGCAGAGCGAATACGCGTACGTGGACGTGTCGGCCTGACGTCGGGCTGCCTGCGTGTGTCGAAAACGAGAGGGCCGGCAGCGATGCCGGCCCTTTTCGCGTGCATCTGCGTCGGTGCGACGAGACGCGGCTGTCCCGTCCAGAGCGCTTGTATTTGGTGCCTGGAAGAAAACACTTTGAACAGCTATACTCGATGCGGACCTTTTACCGTGCGAGGCCCACATGGCGATGCGCGAGCCCCCGGAAGAGCTGTTCTACGACCCCGCGGACCTGGATCCCGACGCCCCGCGCCTGTACGTGCTGCGCAACGGCGACACGTGGGAGCTGCAGGACGAACCCGGCGACGTGCTAAGCACCCATCCCACGCGCCGCGATGCACTTGAGGACGCGCACGAGCGATCCGCCGTGGCGTTCTGTGAGATCCTGGCTCGCGGCTCGAACGGGCGTGCCGAATGGTGGATGGAGCAGAACGCCGCGATGCGAAAGGCGACCGAATACTGGCGCACCAAACCAACGGAGCAACGGGAGGCGGCAGATTGACGTCTCATAGACCCGTTCTGGATACGAACGTGCTCATCCGCCACGGCCTTGCGGAACTGGAGGAGGGCGTCTGGCTCTCGGCGGTCGTTCTGCAAGAGCTCACGGCAGGTGCGCGCGAAGAGCGAGAAGTTCGCCAACTCGAGGGGCTCACAAAGACGGCCCGGAAGCAAGGGCGGCTGCTGGTCCCCACGGGTGACGACTGGTTCTACACGGGCAAGGTGCTCAACGCGCTGCTGCGCGGCGTTCGCTCCAGGCGCGACACACGCAGCCACGCCATCGACAAGGGTGAGCAGCAGCGGCTCGTGCGCGACGTGCTCATCGCCCGATCGGCCAAGCGCGCGAACGCGCCCGTGGTGACGTACAATCGCGGCGACTACGTCAAGATCCAGCGATTCTGCAACGTTCGATTGATGGATCCGGAGTACTTCCTGTAGGCGTCGCGTGCGGCGTACGGCCCGCTTGTCGGGGCGGCCGAAATCGGCGAGATTTGTGTGCAACGACTGATGGCCGTCTTCGCGGCGGGCGCGCCCGGACTCCGGGTGATCCGCCGCTCGTGTTTTGAGGGATCTCGGATGGGAGAGCAGACCAAGCCGCACCTGGGCGCGCTCACCGGGCTGCGGTTCGTGGCGGCGTTCCAGGTGCTTGCGTACCACACGCTTCCGCTGACGGACGCGTCGCCGGCGTGGCTGCGCGCGCTGGTGGGGACCGGGTACGTGGGCGTGAGCCTGTTCTTTGTGCTGTCGGGGTTCGTGCTCACGTACACCTACCACGACACGCTCACCACCGGCGCCGTCACCCGCCGCGAGTTCCTGGTGGCGCGCGTGGCGCGGCTGTATCCCGTGTACCTGCTGTCGATGGCGTTCGCTGTGCCGGCGCTGCTGTGGTGGATGCAGCGCAAGCACATCGCCATGGACCTGGGCTGGCTGGCGCGACTGGTGGGGCTCAGCGGCGGGCTGCTGCAGGCGTGGAACCCGCGGACGGCGTGCGTGATGAACTGCCCGGCGTGGTCGTTGTCCGTCGAGGCGTTCTTCTACGTGGCGTTCCTGTTCGTGCTGCCCGTCGTGCCCACGTGGGGCGTGCGGCGCCTGCTGGCCGCCGGCGCGGCCGCGTGGGCCCTGTCGCTCGCGGCGCCCATCGTCTACCTGGCGCTGCGCCCGGACGGGCCGGCCGCCCCGGAGGCGCACTCCGTGGGCGTGTGGCTGTACTCGGTCAAGTACAACCCGCTGCTGCGGCTGCCCGAGTTCGTCATGGGCGTGCTGGCCGGGCGGCTGTTCCTGCTGGAGCGCCGGCCGTGGCTCACGCGCAGGATGCGGCTGGAGGTCTCCGCCGCCATCGTCCTGCTCGCGGCGCTGATCGCGAGCCCGCGCATTCCGTTCCTGCTGCTGCACAACGGGCTGCTGGCGCCCGTGTTCGCCGCGCTGGTGTACGCGCTGGCGCGCGGCGAGGGCGCGCTGAGCCGGGTGCTGTCCGTGCGCGCGCTGGCGCGGCTGGGGACGGCGAGCTTCGCGCTCTACATCCTGCACATCCCGCTGGCCGCCTGGATGGAACGCGGGCTCGGCCTCGCTGGCGCCAAGCCGCCGCAGCCGTGGTACTTCGCGACTTACGCGGCGTTCGCCATCGGCGTGTCGCTGGCGGTGCACGCGTGGGTGGAGGAGCCCATGCGCCGCGTGGTGCGCCGCCGCCTGTCGCCGCCGCCCATCACCCGCGACACCTCGGCCGTGCGGGAGGCGGACGTGGCGCAGATGGCCTGAACCCGCTCGCCCCCGCGAAATCCGCCGGTCCCATGCTTGCCGTGGGACCGGCGGACTTCGTTTGAGGAAGGGAGGAGGATTGGAGAAGGAGAGCCTCAAGCCGGTGGAGGGCGCCGCGCGCGCCATCCGCCGCCGGCTGCCGCTGCGGGGCGAGCTGATGCTGGCCGCGCTGCCCACCGCGACGGTGCTGCTGGTGCTGCTGATGGTGGAGGTGCTGAGCGAGCAGCGGCTGCTGTTCGCGTCGCTGGCGTCCAGCGCGTTCCTGATCTACCTGGACCCGCAGCACGGGATGAACAGCGTGCGCTCGCTGATCGTTGCGCAAATGGGCGCGGCGCTGCTGGGCGTGGGCACCTTTCTGCTGCTGGGCCCCGGCTACGACGCCGCCGCGCTGGCGATGGTCGTCACCATCCTGCTGATGATCCTGGCCGACGCCGTCCATCCGCCCGCCGTGAGCACCGCGCTGAGCTTCGCCCTTCGTGCCGGAGACGAGAGCAACGTGCTGCTCTTTGGCCTGGCCGTCGGCGTCACGGCACTGCTGGTGCTGCTGGAGCGTGCCGCCCTCTGGATGCTCGCCCGCTACGCGAGCCGCGAAGGATGACGAGAATGCGAACGCTGCTGATCGCGATGCTGGCGCTGCTGCCGGCCTGCTCACCGGCCGCGGTGGCGCCGGAGCCCACTATCGAAGTCACCGACGCGGCGCTCGTGGGCCGCTGCTTTCAGCTGCTCGACTCGGCCTCGGCGCCGCTCGCGGGTCCCTTCTGGTCCGGGA
>NZ_DASURI010000055.1:0-5473 GCF_036280135.1 Longimicrobium sp. | reverse complement strand
GGCAGCAGGCCGATGCCCAGCAGCACGATGGCCGCGCGCACGGGCAGGCCCAGGAACAGCGCGGGGTTCGCGGCATCCGCCCCCGGCATGGACAGCACGAGGGCAAAGCCGCCGGCCACGACGAGGAACGCCAGCGCCAGGGGCAGCTTTAGCCGGCCCAGCCCCCGGTCCGGCCGCGCGGCGCCCATGGCCGCGGCGGAGATCATCACCATGGCGGAGCCGATGGCCAGCGCCCACGCCGCCCACCCCGGCGGATCGCCGGGAAGAAAGGCCGAGGCATACGCGGCCGCGATGGCCACCGTGCCCGTGAGCAGGGCCAGGAGAGAGTTGCGTCGCGCCATCAGGGTTCCTGGTAAAGGGCTTCGAGCCGGTCGCGGTGCCGCTCGGCGATCACGGCGCGGCGCAGCTTGAGGGTGGGCGTAAGGTCGTCGCCTTCGAACGGCAGGTGCAGCAGGGCAAAGCGGCGCACCCGCTCGGGGTTGCTGAGCCCGGCGTTGATGCGGTCCACGGCCGCCTGGATGCTGGCGTACAGCCGCGGGTCATGGACGACGGACGGGTCGTCCGGGTCCGCCGCGTGCCGCCGCGCCCACGACTCCAGCTCCGGCCGGCTGAGCACCAGCAGCGCGCTCACGAAGCGGCGCCCCTCGCCGTACAGCATGGCCTGGTGAATCCACGGGTCCTGCGCCAGGGCGCTCTCGATGGGCAGCGGCGCGATCTTCTTCCCGTTGCTCAGGGCGATCAGCTCCTTCCTGCGCCCCGAGATCCGCAGGGCGCCGTGCGCGTCCACGCGGCCCAGGTCGCCCGTGCGCAGCCATCCGCCGTCGTCCGTGAACGCATCCGCCGTCTCGCGCGGCCGGCCGTGGTAGCCGCTGAACGTCAGCGCGCCGCGGCGCAGGAGCACCTCGCCGTCCTCCGCGATCCCCAGCTCCGTCCCCGGCATGGGTGGGCCCGCGTTGTCGAAGGCGTAGCGCGCCGGGCGATTGAAGACGGCGCACAGGTGCTCCGTCAGTCCGTATCCGCCCAGGATGGTGATGCCCAGCGCGTCCAGCATCTCCGCCACGTCCAGGGGGAGCGTGGCGCCGCCGCTGGTCGCCAGCCGCACCTCGCCGCCAAACAGCGCCCGCGCCCGGTCGTTAAGCGTTGCGCCCGCCGTCCGCCACGCGTCCTCCAGCCCGGGCGGCACGGGCTGGCCGGCGCGGCGCAGGCGCGAGCGCTCCGTCCCCAGCGTGAGCGTGCGCTCCCAGCGGTCTCGCTCGTCCCCCGCCGCCGTCAGCCTCTCCGCGCGCAGCACGTCCGCCGCCTTCTCGTAAAAGCGCGGCAGCCCGCCAAAGAGCGTGGGGCGAAACGCCTCCGCGGCCTTCCAGACGCGGGTGTGATCCGGCACCAGCCCCGCCTCCATGCCCACGAGAATGCGCGTGTAGAGGCCGAAGATGCGCTCTGCGCTGTGGCAGAACGGGAGAAAGGAGAGCGATCGGTCGCCCGCGTGCAGGCCCAGCGTGTCGCGGATGGACGCCGCCGAGGCGAGGATCGTCCGGTGCGAGAGCATGGCCCCCTTGGGCTCACCCGTCGATCCGGAGGTGTAGATGAGGATGGCCGTGTCGTCCGGGGACGCGTCGTTCGTCCGCTGCGCCAGGGTGTGGCCGATCTCCGGCACACCGCCCAGCGCCGCCTCGCCGTGGGCCATCCACTCCGCCCAGGCAATGACATCCATCCCGCCGTCCGCCTCCGTGGCGACCACCGTCCGCAGGCCGGACAGGTCGTGGCGCACGGCGCGCACCTTGGCCAGCTGCGCCGCCGTGTCGACGACGACGAAGGCCGCGCCGCAGTCCTCCAGCACCTGCCGCACCTGTCCCGGCGCGCTCGTGGGGTAGATGCCCACGGAGACGCCGCCGGCCATCAGCACGCCCAAGTCGGCCACGGGCCACTCCAGCCCGTTGCCGGCCAGGATGGCCACGTGCTCGCCCGGGCGGTGCCCGTTGGCCACGAGCGCCGCCGCGAACGCGCGTGCCCGCTCCGCCCAGGCGCGCCACGTCAGCGTCTCGTCGCGCGGGGCGCCACCGGCGGCGAGCAGACGGAGGGCCGGCCGGTGTCCGTCCGCGCGGACGCGCTCCAGGAACAGGGTGACGGCCGTGTCGGACATCATGCGCGCCCGTCCCCGTTCGGTGCGCGATCGGCCGATCCACCGCCGTTCGGCCCGTTGCGCGTCCAGCGCAGGGCCACGCAGCCCATGGACAGCCCCGCGCCGGAGCCCGTGAGCACGACGAGGTCGCCCGGGTGCAGGCGGCCGGCGCGCGCGGCGTCGTCCAGGGCCATGGGCAGGCAGGCAGAGCCAGTGTAGCCCCACTTGTCCATCACTGTATGTGCTTTGGACATCGGCAGATCGAGCCGGTCCATCACCATCTCGATCGTGGAGCGGTTGACCTGTGTCCACAGCCAGAGGTCGACGTCCGCCACGTCCTCGCCGATGCGGCCCAGCACGGAGCGGACGATGCGCGGCCATCCCTCCTCGTTCACCTCTTTGGGATACTTGCGGACGAAGCGCAGCCGGTTGCGCACGCCGGCGTCCAGCACGTCGTGGGTGATGGGCTCCGCCGTGCCGCCGGCGAACACGCCCATCCCGTCCGACAGCGACCCGTCCGCCGCCAGCTCCGACGCCAGGATCCCCGCCTGCTCCGACGCCTCGAGGACGATTGCGCCCGCGCCGTCGGCGAAGATGGTCACCGTCTTCTTGTCCGCGGGGTCCAGGAACTTGCTCATGGCGTAGACGGCCACGACGAGCACGCGGTTGTATCGGTCGTCGGCGCGCAGGTACTTCCACGCCACGTCCAGCGCCGTCGCGAACCCCGCGCAGGCGCTGTTGACGTCGAAGGTGCCGGCGTCCGGCCGCAGCCCCAGGCGCCCGTGCAGGACGGACGCGGTGGCGGGAGATACGTACTCCGGCGTGTCGGTGGAGACGATGAGCAGGTCGATATCGGACGGCCGCAGCCCCGCGTCGTCCAGGGCGCGGGAGGCGGCCTGCTCAGCGAGGTCGGCGGTGGACTCGTTCGATGCGGACCAGCGGCGCTCGCGGATGCCGAGCGTGTTGCGGACGAAGTCGTCCACGTCCTCGCCCAGCGCGGCGCTGAGCTCCGCGTTGGTGACGACCCGTTCGGGCACGTGGCTGCCGGTACCGGTGATGACCGCGTTACGGAACACGTCAGTGCGAAAGTGCGAAAGTGCGAAAGTGCGAAAGTGCGAAATGCGGGAGTCTACGCGACGAGCCCCCGTCGCGCGAAACATGCGTGTGCTGATACGTATAACCACCCGGGCGGACTACGTCCTGCCGTCCCGCTATTCCCTATTCCCTGTTCCCTATTCCCTCGACCCGGCCGGTCGTCCCCCGCACCACAAGCCGCACCGGCAGAGGCTTCCCTGGCCGCGGGGTCCAGGTCTCGTCGTCCAGCTGGCGGATAAGGAGCCGCGCGGCGCGGGCGCCCAGCTCGCGGGCGGGGATGCGAACGGTCGTCAGCTCGGGCGTGAGCACGCGCGCCAGCTCGATGTCGTCGCATCCCACGATGCTCATCTCCCCCGGCACCGCGATCCCCGCCGTCAGGCAGGCCTTGAGCGCGCCGGCGGCCAGCAGGTCCGTGGGGCAGAACACGGCCGTGGGCCGCTCGTCCCGCGGCAGGGCCAGCAGGGCGCGCATGGCCTGCACGCCTCCCGCGACGGTGGGCATCACGCGCCGCAGCCGGTCGCTTGAAAGGCCCAGCCCCGCCGCGCGCAGGGCCTGGAAAAAGCCTCGCTCCCGCATGCGGAACGTGTAGACGTCGATGGCCGGGCCGATGAACGCGAACCGCGTGTGGCCCAGCCCCAGCAGGTGCTCCGCGGCCAGCCGTCCCGCCTGGGGCGCGTCGCTGGCGACGCCGGGAAAGCGCTCCGACGGCTCGTCCACCAGCACGACCTTCAGGTCCGCCAAGTCCGCCTCGGGCAACGCCAGCGCGCCGAAGCCCTCCAGGATGAGCCCGTCCACCTGCCGGGCCCGCAGCGCGTCCAGGTGCCGGCCGGGCGAGGTTTCGCGCACGTCGCCGGGGAGCACGGCGTATCCCGCCTCGGCGGCCACGCGCTGCACGCCCGTCACCACGTCCATGAAGAACGGGTTGCTCAGGTCCGGCACCACCACGCCCAGCGCGTACGACTTTCGCTGCACCAGGGCGCGGGCCACGATGTTGGGCC
This sequence comes from Longimicrobium sp., assembly GCF_036280135.1. GTDB lineage: Bacteria > Gemmatimonadota > Gemmatimonadetes > Longimicrobiales > Longimicrobiaceae > Longimicrobium. The sequence continues at coordinate 1,261 of NZ_DASURI010000055.1, read as the reverse complement.
GGTAGCCCAGCTCGCCCGCCGCGCGCACCACCCGCTCGCGTGTCTGCGCCGACACCCGCGCCCGGGGATTTCCGCCCAGCACCAGCGAGACGGTCGCCTGCGAGACGCCGGCCCGGCGGGCGACGTCATGCGTGGTCACGCGGCGGGTCTCGGAGGGCGGGTTGGCTCGTCGCATAGTCGATACGTATTAGCTAATACGTATTGGCAGCGGGCGCAAGGGGTTTTGTTCAGAAGGTGGGCGTGGAGGGGCGGAGCTGCGGGGTACGGGGACAGCCTGCAACTGCAGGGAATAGGGAACAGGGAATAGGGAATAGCCAGCAACGGCAGGGGCTCGACTTCCCGATGATGAGCCGGATCGAAGTCTACACCCTCTCCCGCGCAGTTTGCGGGAGAGGGCCGCGAGGAACGAGCGGGGTGAGGGCCTCGAGCGGGGTGAGGGCCGCGAGGAACGAGCGGGGTGAGGGCCTCGAGCGGGGTGAGGGCCTCGAGCGGGTGAGGGCCCCGGGGGTCCGCGCATTGCAGAGGGGCACGCGGCCGGCGGGCGGACGACGGTGCCATCCGGTGCGCGGACCACGACTTACGGAACCGAGGAGCGGCAGATGCGGAAGACGATGCACACCCTCGCGGCGGCCCTGGTGCTCGCCGCCACGGCGGCCTGCGGCGGCAGCGACGAGGGCGACGTAAAGGACGTGCCGGGCGTGGACGCCTCCGGCACCGCCGATACCGAGATCTTCACGGACAGCCCCGACACCACGGGCGTCCCCACCGCCGCGCAGGGCGGCACCATGGCCGACAGCACGCCCATGGGCGGCGGCGGCGCCATGGGCAACTCCTCGGCGGAACCCGGCGGCGCCGGCAACGGCGGAACGGGCGCGGCCGGCGGGACGACCACGGGCACGCCCTGATCCACGCTCGCTTGCGGGGGCGGCGGCCGGTGACGTAGAGTTCCGGGATGGAAAAGCTCCTGGAATCCGGCATTCTCGTTACGCTCCTGGTCGCCGTGGGCGCGCTGTACGCGGCGGTGGTGATCTGGAAGTCGTTCGAGTACCTGCTCTCCGAGCACCGCCGCCGCCGCGACAACCCGCCGCCCCCGGACCATCCGGACGGCCCCTGAACTCGTTGGATGATGACGACCGGCCCGCCTCGATTCGCGTCGAGGCGGGCCGGTTTTGTTCGCGCGAAGTCCGAGGGCAGCGCGCTGCCGCAGTTCTCCCTTCCCCCGCCAAGCGGGGGCAGGGGGCAGGGGGTCGGGGGGAGGGGG
>NZ_DASURI010000054.1:0-8613 GCF_036280135.1 Longimicrobium sp. | reverse complement strand
TTCCTGAGGGAGCGCCCGCGCAGGTCCTGGCCGTTCTCCGAATCCTGGGCGCGACCGAAGGATCTACTACGCGCGGGCAAGGACTCCGCCTCGATTCCGACCGCTTGCATCGCGGGCGAGATCCTTCGGTCGGCGCCAGGGTTTGTCGCGCATTCGAGATCGCGCGGCGCTTCCCTCGGGAAATCAACGCTTGCCGGCTCGGCCTCCCTTGATTTCCTGAGGGAGCGCCCGCGCAGGTCCTGGCCGTTCTCCGAATCCTGGGCGCGACCGAAGGATCTACTACGCGCGGGCAAGGACTCCGCCTCGATTCCGACATCCTGCATCGCGGGCGAGATCCTTCGGTCGGCGCCAGAGTTTGTCGCGCATTCGGGATCGTGCGGCGCCTCCCTCAGGAAATCAACGTCGCGGATCATCTGCCGATCATCGACGCGGCGCGCCGACGCATATCCTTCAAGCCCCGTCATCGTCCCGGCCCCGTTCCCTGGTTTCGCGCCGCTCCCGCCGCCCCTGCTCCCGCCGCGCCGCCCCGCGCGCCCGCGGCCGATCCGCCCGTCGCCGCCCCCGTCGCGCCGCCGAAGCCCGCGCCGGTGGACGACGCGCCCGCCGTCCCCGCCGCACCGAAGCTCGCCGCGCCGCCCGCGCCCAGCGGCAGGTCGCGGATGAGCCGCAGCTGCACGCGCGCCACGTACAGGTTGCGCGCGGCGCGGGCGCGGTCCGCCTGCGCCTGGTCCAGCGCGATGCGCGCGTCGTTCACCTCGATGAGCGTGGAGATGCCCTGCTGGTAGCGCAGCTGCGCCACCTCGTACGCCCGCTGCGCCTCTTCGACGGAGCCGGCTGTGGACTGGAAGGTGGCCAGCGCCGTCTCCACGGCCTCCACGCGGCTACGCGCGTCCAGCACGGCGCCCTCGCGCGTCTGCGCCAGCCGCGCGCGGGCCTGCTCCAGCCCGCCCTGCGCCTGCACCACGCTGCCCCGCACGCGCCCCCCGTCGAACACGGGCACGCTCACCTGCAGGCCCACCGTCAAATTGTCGGCGAAGTCGCTGCGGCGGGGCAGCAGGTCCTGCGGATACGCCGTGAGCCCGTAGTTGGAGACCACGCTCACGTTGGGCCGGCCCTGCGACCGCGCGATGGCCACCTGTCCCTCCTGGATGCGCACCGTCTGCTCCGCCTGCAGCACCGTCACGCGCGCCGCCGCCGCCGTGTCGCCGGCGGCGGGCGGGATCCAGTCCGTGAGGGCGGCCGTGCTGGCGTCCGCCGTCAGGGGCGTGGTGAGCTGCACGGGCTCGTCCAGGGGCAGGTCCACCAGCTGCTTGAGGGTAAAGAACGCCAGGTCGCGGCTGGAGCGGGTCTGCAGCACGGCGTTGCGTTGGTTGTTGCGCGCCACCCGCGCCCGCAGCACGTCGAACTCCGCCTTGTCGCCCACCTGGAAGCCCAGCTCCGACAGGCGCAGCGTCTCTTCCGCCTGCGCCAGCGAGCCCTCGGCGATCTCCAGCAGCCGCGCGCTGAGCAGGGCGTCGTAGTACGCCTCGGTGACGTCCACGACCAGCTGCGCGCCCTGCGCCGTCACCTCCAGCTCCGCGCTGGTGAGCGACGCCTCGGCAATGCGGTTCTGCGCGCCGATCCGGCCGCCAGAGTACAGCGACTGCGACAGGGACAGCCCCAGGCTGTACGCGTTGGTGCTGCCGAACCCGGCGCGGCTGATGTCGATGCCCCCCAGCCCGCCGCCGGGCGCGCCGGAGCCGGGCGGGCACAGCACGGCCGCCTCCAGCAGGGCCACGCGCTGCTCCAGGGGGAGCGCGGGGTTGGGCACGTACGCCGGGCACGCCGGCACCTGCGTGGTGTCCGGACTGCCTCCGCCGCCTCCGCCGCCCCCGCCACCCGCCCCCGCGAACTGGCTGATGACCGTGCGCGTGTAGCCCAGGCTGCTGTTCACCTGCGGCAGCCGCTCCGCCCGCGCGCCAATCTGCTGGCCGCGCGCCGTCGTCACGCCGCCGCGGGCCGCCTGCACCACCTCGCTGCTGGCGGCGGCCCGCTCCACGGCCTCTTCCAGCGAAAGCGGCCGCGGTCCTCCCGTCTGTGAACGGGCCGGCGCCGCCACGCACGCGCACAGCGCGAGCGCCAGGGCCAGCGCCGGCCCGGATCTGCTCCCGATTGCCATCCGCCGTCACGATCCCAGGGTGAGCCGCCGTCCACGCGTGTCCGCCCGCGCCGCGCGATGGGGCGCGGCGTGGGGATTGCCGGAAACGCGCGGGGCGGCGCTGCCTGCCCGGTTTTAACAATCCTGTTAATCCGGAGCGGCCGGGCAGGGGAGCAAGAGGTGCGCCACGGGCCGCCCGGTGTGACGCGCCGCGGCGCTGGTGCGTCAGGCGGGCCCGCGGCGCGCCGCGGACGTCCACGTTTCATACGACTGCGGGAAGAAGACTGGATGCCGATGCGGCAAAAGGCGGGGCGGGCGATGGCGCAGGAGCGCGACGGCGACACGGAGACGCGCATCCTGGACGCCGCGCACGCCGTGTTCATGCGCAAGGGGGCGTACGGCGCGCGCATGCAGGAGATCGCCGACGAGGCGGGGGTGAACCGGGCGCTGCTGCACTACTACTTCCACGACCGCGAGGGGCTGGCGCGCGCCGTCTTCGAGCGGGCCATGGAGGAGATGTTCCCCGCGGCCATGCGGGTGTGGGCGGCGGACGCGCCCTTCGAGCAGAACCTGCGCGAGGCCGTGCGGCTGGCGTTCGACCACCTGGGGGCCAACCCGTACCTGCCCGGCTTTCTGCAGACGGAGATGCACGTGCACCCGGAGCGGTTCCGGGAGATGATGGCGCGCGTGGCCGACGGCCCCCTGGCCGCCATCTCGGCGCAGATCCGGGCGGCGATCGACGCGGGCCACCTGCGTCCCGTGCCCCTGGACCAGCTGCTGGTGAGCATCCACGCGCTGATCGTCTTTCCGTTCTCCGCCCGCGCGTTCACGGAGACGGTTCTGGCGGAGAGCGGCCGCGACTTCGACGACTTCATCGCCGAGCGCAAGGAGACTGTGGCGGAGTTCATCCTCCGCGCCCTGCGCCCCTGATCGGCACGCTCGCAGAGTGGACGCTGATCCCGTCGCACTCGCGAAAAGCGTCATCCCGGACAGTGCTGCGAACCCTTCCGCAACTCTCCGCGCGATTGTCATCCTGAGGAGCGCCCGCACGGAACTCGAAGCGCCACAAACCTTTGGGCGCGACCGAAGGATCCTGCGTCCCAAGCACGAGGCCGGCTCCCGGGCGGGAACCGGCCTCTTCTCCGTACCTCCTTCGGCGCTGGGCCGACCGCTCGCCCGCCGTGGTGAAGACCGACATCAGCGGGGTTATTCCGCGCCCTCCTGCCCCGGCCACGGCGGCGGCTCGTCGCCCACCGGCTCGCCCGCCTGCCGCCGCTGCACCCATTCCGCGAACGCGGCACACCCACGACGCCATTCCGCCACGTAGCCTGCAATCTCGTCATCCGCCGCCTGGAGTGCGGATGCCGTGGGCTCGGCGTCGGGCGGTAGTCCTTCCCGTCGTAGCGCCTCGCGGACGAGCTGGGGACGCATGTTCTCCCAGCCGGGGAGAAGAAAGGCGTCGACGCGCTCCCGCAGGTCATCCGACAACAGGGCAAGCGCCGCGAATCCCTCGTAGCCGATGGACCACCCGGCTTCATACGTGCCACCAGACAACAGTTCAGCCAGCATGCGCGCCGCATCGCGGGCCCCCTGCTCGTCTCCCGCCAGTGCGAACGCGCGAAACAACTCGTCTTCCGTGAAGGGCAGAGCGTTCTCGTCGATGTATCGCGATGTGTCCACGGCGGTTTCCTCCCACGTCAGAAATCGGGGTGTCCCGGTCCGATCACCATGTGCAGGTCACTGTCCAGGACGGTCACGGTTCCCACCCAGAGCGTCCGGGTAATCCACGCTCCTCGGCACCAGACGGTAATGTTGCCCGCTTCCGCAATCCACCACGAATCCTTGCTGGTCGTCGGCAGGCCGATCTTGTACGTCGCGGGTGACCTGCCCCCGGTCAGGCGAGTGAAGGGATACGCGTGCGAACTGTGGAACTGGAATTCATGATTTCGGCCTCCGACCGTGATGAGAGCCGGTTGCGTGTTGCCGAAAAAGGGCTGTGGGCAGATCGTGGACACCTCCCCGCACCCCTCACCCGTTTCCTCGCCCGTGTCTGACGCTGGGCAGATCGGATCGTCCGGATCCTCACCGGGCGCTGGGAGAGTCGTTCCGCCGCCGCCGGGAGCATCACCTGCGCCGGGGCAGGATTGAACCGTCATCTCCTCGGCGGGGCCAGTGACGTCGCCTACGGAAGTCATGCAATCGCCGCCGTCATCGTCACATGACCAGTCCAGTTGTTCGTACGGGTCGCACGGTGCGGGCGACACCGGATCGAGAATGCACAGCCCTTCAAGCACGCAGCCCTGCGGGGTCATCTGGTCGTCCAGAGCTGGTACGGCGAGGTCTGCCTCGCGCTGCTGCCCGGATTGAGTGGGATGATCGGCACACGCTCCCAGCGTGAGCACGGCGCAGGCGAGAATCGCGAGGCGTAAGGTGAATCTGCGCATCTTTGGGTATCTCCGTTCCGATCGGTTGTCCATGGTTACGATCTCGGCGGAAATGAATGAACCGACTACCACCAGGAATCTTCCTCCTTTCGGGAATGTTGGGTGTGGACTCTTATTTCACAAAACGAGCGGACCCTCAGACGCACTTTAGCACGAATACCGCCTTTGCGCACGAACCGGAAGAGATGACTGTCCTGTGCTTGACCGCGGAATCTCCCACCCCGCCGCTCGTCCGTCCGGCGCGGGCAAACTTTTCCTGATCGCGATCAGGTGGATGATGTGCGCGGGCCGATTCCGCGCCCCGACGCCGACACCATGCCTCCTCAAAAAATTCGGATGCCGCCCCCTCGCCGAAAGCAGCCTCCCTACCAAGGGACGCCGTCATCCTGCTGGTTCCCTCCGGTCCGCGACCGGCCGTCGCGGCGGCAACAACCCTGCGCTTCCAACCTCCCCCAGCAGTTTTGGGGGAGGCGGGCGAGCTCCGCGAGCCCGGAGGGGGCGTTCGCGCGGAGCCTGCCACCACGAAAAAAGGCCGGCTCCATGCGCTGGAGCCGGCCTCTCGTTTCCATCCCGTGACTCAACATATAACAGCCCCGGGGACTTGCCGCCAGCCCCCACGCCTCGTGTACCGTTGGCGCCGTGAGCGGAGGTCTCACGGGATGCGCAACGGCAGTCGACACCGGGCGAAAGGGGATCCCATGCGCGTGCTTCTATCGACGATCGGATCGCGGGGCGACGTCCAGCCGCTGGTGGCGCTGGCGACGGCGTTGAGGGACATGGGCCAGGACGTACGCCTGTGCGTGCCGCCGGACTTTCGTGAATGGATCGAGGGGCTGGGGATGCCCGTAGTCCCCATCGGCCCGGAGCTGCGGCAGACGGGCAAGGCCAACGCCGCCGCGCCCCTGCCCACGCCGGAACAGCGGCTCCAGATGATCGAGGGCACCGTCGCCACCCAGTTCGAAACCCTCGCGGCGGCCGCCGAAGGCTGCGACCTGGTCGTGGGCGCCACGGCCCTGCAGGTCGCCGCGCCCTCCGTGGCCGAGCGGATGGGCATCCCCTACGTCTTCGCGGCGTACTGTCCCGCCGTGCTCCCCTCGCCGCACCACGCGCCACCCATCCTGGCGATGGTCGGCGACGCGCCCGCGCCCGAGATGGCCGACTACGGCGCGCTGTGGGCGCGGGACGCGCAGGGTTGGAACCTCACGTGGGGCCCCCTGCTGAACGCGCGGCGCGAGGCGCTGGGCCTGGCCCCGGTGGGCGACGTGCGCGCGCACGTCCTGACGCCCCGCCCGTGGCTGGCCGCGGACCCCGTGCTGGCGCCCTGGCCCGATCCCGCGGACCCGGCCGTCCTCCAGACCGGCGCGTGGATCCTGCCCGACGAGCGGCCGCTCGATCCGGAACTGGAGGCGTTCCTGGATGCGGGCGATCCGCCCGTCTACTTCGGATTCGGCAGCATCCGCGCGCCGGAGGGGCTCAGCCGCGCGATGATCGAGTCCGCCCGCGCGCTGGGGCGCCGCGCCGTCGTGCTGCGCGGCTGGGCGGGCCTGTCGCCCGTAGACGACGCGCCGGACTGCACGGCCATCGGCGAGGTGAACCAGCAGGCGCTGTTCCGGCGCGTGGCGGCTGTCGTCCACCACGGTGGCGCGGGCACCACCACCGCCGCCGCGCGGGCCGGCGCGCCGCAGGTCGTCGTCCCGCAGCAGTACGATCAGCCGTACTGGGCCGGGCGCGTCCACCGGCTGGGCATCGGCATCGCGCACGCCGCCGGGACGCCGACGGCGGAGTCGCTGACGCGCGCGCTGGAATCCACCCTCCGTCCCGAGGTCGCCGACCGCGCGCGGTCCATCGCCGTCCGCGTGCGCGATGACGGCGCGGAGGTCGCCGCGCGGCGTTTGATCACGATCGCAGCATAACCCTCACCCTGTGGGATGAAGGCAGCAGTTCAACCTCCCCCAGGGGTTTTTGGGGGAGGTGGGCGAGCTCCGCGAGCCCGGAGGGGGCGCTCGCGAGGGGCACGCCTCCCACGCACGAGCCCATTCAGGAAGGCAACTGCTTTTCCAGATCCGATGTGCGGTGGCGAAGCGGACCGAAAAAGAGCGATGGCGGTCGATTCCGCGTGGGCGGATCGTGCGCGAAAGACGCGGATGGCGTGGGGGAGGGAAGGCTAGGCGGACCGGCGGTCGTGGAGTGCCTGGCGAAGCCGCTCCTTCATGTCGGAGGGCATGGGCTCGCGGGGGAGGGAGCGGAGCCGCTGGAGGGTCTGCAGGAGGTCGCGCACGTGGCGGGTGCAGCCGGCGCAGGTGGCGAGGTGCCCGTCGAACGCCTCCCGCTCGCCGGGTGGAAGCGACTCGTCCAGGTACTCGCTCGTTCGCTGCATCAGGTCCTCGCAGGACAGACGTGCATCCATCGGGGGTTCGCCTTCAGGTCTGGGCGAGATAGGGCGCCAGCAGGTCACGGACCTTTACCCGTGCCCGGTGCAGCAGCACCCGCTGATTAGACTCGGAGATCTCCAGCATGTTACAGACCTCGCCGGCGCTCCACCCCTCCAGGTCGCGCAGCACGATCACGGCTCGCTGCTTCTCGGGGAGGGTGGCGACGGCCTGCTCCACGCGGTCCGCCAGCTCGCGCGAAAGGAGCTGCTCCTCGGCGCTGGCGGCGAACGCGGCGCCCGCGCCGAACGCGGTGCCGGCGTCGGCGGACATGCGCTCCAGCGGGTCCGCGGGGTAGGGCGTGCCGCCCCAGCCGGCGCCCTCCTGCGAGTCTGCCAGCGACGACAGCGGCACCACGCGGGCCTCGCGCGTGGCGCAGGTGCGGGCGCGGTTGATGAGGATGCGAAAGATCCAGGTCTTGAGCGACGAGCGGCCCTTGAAGCCGTGGATGCCGGCCAGCACGGCCAGCCACGTCTCCTGCACCACCTCCTCGGCGCGGGCGCGGCTGCCCACGTAGATCATGGCCGTGCGCAGCATGCCGGAATACCAGCGGTCCAGCACCAGCTCGAACGCCGCGTCGTCGCGCTCGCGCAGCGCCTGCACGAGAAGCTGCTCCTCACGTGCTTCCTGGAACGACAGGGCACCGGCCGCTACCGGCCGCGCCTGGCCTTCTCCGGGAACCGGCGCGGGCGCCGGGCTGTGATGAGCCATCTCGTGCTTCCTCCATCCGCGTGAAAATCCGCCGCGCCCCACCGTCCTGGCGATGCGCGCTCCGACACGTACCCGCGTGGTGAACGCCGCCCCGGGCACGGTGCCGTGTCCGGGGCGGATCCAGGTTTCGCGCGGCCGCGCCCGCGGCGCCGCCTGCTTGGATGGATAGCCCCGCCGCGCCGTCCGCGCAAGCGCGCGTCTGGCCGCCGTTCCGGAAACGTCACGGCTGGCCCTCGCATGGGGCAGCCCCCGCGCGAGCGCCCCCTCCGGGCTCGCGGAGCTCGCCCACCTCCCCCAAAAAACCCTGGGGGAGGTTGAACTGCTGCTTCCGTCCCACAGGGTCGGCGCGGGTGGATGCCCGGAGGTTTGAACGACCCGGATGGGCCGCAAGCGTCGTCCCGACAGCGGACCTCGCCAGGGCTTGAAGCCGTTTCCCGCCCATGCTGTCATTCTGAGGTCGGCCGGCGCCGGCTGGGACTGTCCGTCGCGTACCGCATCAGGCGCCGGACGGCCGAGAATCTGGTTGCCGGAGTGCACGGTCCCGCCCGCGCGCTGAGTTCGCGCGCGGAATCCAGCACGGGCGAGGTCTGTGCGCGGCCCGACCAGATTCTTCGGTCGGAAGGCGCCCTTGACTCCGTGCGGCGGGATAGACCGCACCGGGCGCCTTCCTCCGCTCAGAATGACAGCATGGGCGGGAAACCATTTCAAATCCATCCGGATTCGCTGTCAGGAAATCAACGCCTCTGCGTCGTGTTCATACGGCTTCGGCATTCGTTGCCGTCAGGCCGCGGCGACCCCGTGGATGAACATCGCCACCGTCCCACCTCCCCCAGGGGTTTGGGGGGGAGGTGGGCGAGCTCCGCGAGCCCGGAGGGGGCGCCGGCGCGGGGAC
>NZ_DASURI010000053.1:0-2301 GCF_036280135.1 Longimicrobium sp. | reverse complement strand
CCGCGCGCAGGACCATGGCGGCGACGAAGGATCTTGCCCGCGTGACTCGGGGCCGGCTCCCGTGCGTGGAAGCCGGCCCCGAGTTTCGCACACAAGATCCTTCGGGGCCACGGGCATCCAGCACGGGCGAGTTCGCGCGGGCCCCTCAGGATGACACTTTTCGCCGGGAAAGCGGCGAAAGAGCCTCAGGATGACAATCCTCCCGCAACGCGGTTCACGCGGCGGAGCGCGTTTCCGTGCGGGCGCCGTTCACGAGGGGGATCACCGCCTCGGCAAAGCGCTCCATCTCCTCCAGCTGCGGCGAGAACTGCAGAAGCAGCAGGTCCAATCCCGCGCGCTCGAACTCCAGGATCCGCTCGGCCACCTGCTCCGGCGTGCCCACCAGGCCGCTCTTGAGGCCGCGGTTGCTCACGGAGTAGTCCTCCAGGCTCACCCGCTGCTCCAGCTGCGTGTTGCTGATCCAGTCCTGGTAGTTGGCGTAGCCCCGCGCGCTCTGCTTGACGTCGGTGATGCGCTCCAGCTCGGCCCTGACCTCCGCCTCGGTGGAGCGCACGACGACGTACCCCACCGCGCCAAACCGCATGGGCGCCAGACCGAGCTTCTCGCGCCGCTCGCGCATGTCGGCCACCTTGGCGCCGATGGTCTCCGGCGGGTCGCCGTGCGTGAGCCACGCGTCGCACTTTTGCGCGATGAGCGCCTTGGCCGCGGGCGATTCACCGCCGGCGTAGATCGTGGGCCGCGGACGACGGGCCGGCTTGGGCTCCAGGATGGCGTCATCCACCTGGTAGTACTTGCCGGCGTACGAGAAGCGCGGCTCCTTCCACATCCCGTCCACCACGTCCAGCCACTCCGACGTGCGGGCGTAGCGGTCGTCGTGCTGGTCAAACTGCACGCCGTACTTCCGCGCCTCCGTGGCCCACCACGACGAGACCACGTTCAGCGCCAAGCGCCCCCCGCTGATGCGGTCGATGTTGGCCGCCTGCTTGGCCAGCAGCCCCGGCGCGTGGAACGTGGGCCGGACGGCCGTCATGATCTCCAGCCGCTCCGTGACGGCCGCCAGGGCCGCCGTGGTGCTCCACGCGTCCAGGGAGGGCGCGTCCATCCCCTTGATGTCGTTCAGGTTGAGCTCGGCCACGAGCGTGAGGTCAAAGCCGATCTGCTCGCTGCGCTGGGCCAGGCGCCGGGTGTAGGCCCAGCTGGCCTCCATCCGCTCGTCGTCCACGTTGCGCAGCCAGCACGGTCAGGCCGCCTCCTTCTCCGCGCGCGCCGCCACGGCCGCCGCGGCCTCGCGCTCCAGCCAGTCGGCCAGCCGCGCGAACGGATCGAAGCCGATGACGTTGGGCGCGTCCGCCACGAAGTTGCTCAGGGCGTTGACGTCGTAGTAGTACAGCTGCCCGTCGCGTGAATCGATCATGTACTCGATGCCGCCCACCTCGATGCCCGCCGCCGCCATGATGCGCTCCACGGCCTCGATCACGGGGCGCGGCGGCTCGTAGCCCTCCACGCGCAGCCCGCGCTTGGGCGCGTCCACGGCGCACACCTGCGCGTCGAGCGCGGCGCCGTCCACGCGCTGGCACACGTCGGCCGGGCACAGGTCAAAGCTGTTGCCGGGCGTGTAGATGCGGATGCCGTACAGGTATCTGCCGCCCAGCACCTCCACCCGGACGATGCGGCTTTCCTCCTGCGGGATGAACTCCTGCACGAGCGCCGTGCTGTCGATGCCCAGGTCCAGGCCATCCCGGGCGGCCTGGGCCAGGGCCTCGGGCGTCTCGAACTTGCGCACGCCCGCGCCGCTGCCGCCGATGTTGGGCTTGACGGCGATGGGCCAGCGCAGCCCCTCGGCGGCGGCCGGCGCGTGCTCCGCGCGGTGGATGACGCGGGCGCGCGGATACGGCAGGCCCAGGTCGTCCAGCAGGGCCAGCTGCCCGGCCTTGCTGATCTCGTTCTCGAACGCTTGGTAGCCGTTGACCACGCGCACGCCCTTGCGCTCCAGGCAGCTGAGCCAGGACAGCGTGTAGAAGATGGCGTCGCCGCGGCCGCGCAGGTACGCCGACGGGCTCATGCGGTTGAAGACCAGCGAGTACGCCGGCTCGTCCGCCGGGTCAAAGAGGTGCTCGTCGGCGTGGATCCTTACGTACGGCGTGCCGCGGCGGTCCAGCTCCGCGAACAGCGGCCTGAACCAGTCCGGGTGCTCGTAGAAGATGGCGATGGGCCGGTCTGCGGGTACGATGGACATCGGCTGCGCTCCCCGTGTTGCTCTCGGGTGATGGAAAAACAAAAGCCGCGACTCCGGGGGGGAGT
>NZ_DASURI010000052.1:0-8550 GCF_036280135.1 Longimicrobium sp. | reverse complement strand
AGGAACGAGCGGCGCAGGCGGCGGGGGAGAGGGCCCCCCGTCGCGCAGCGACGGGTCTTTCCTCCCCGCACATCGTCCGCCCCCGCACTCGTCGCCGAATCTGCCCTTCGTCCGCCCCTGATTCCACCCTCTCCGCCGTGTCCGCGAGAAACCCCTGCCGCCCCACGGGGTACGGAGCGTGCGGACCGACGCCGGGCAACGGGCATTTCGCGCCTGGCGAACGGCGCCCATCCAACGAGGAAACGCATGAAGATCGCACGTACGTTCGTCCTTTCCGCGCTAGCGCTCACCGCCCTGGCCGCCGCGCCGGCGGCGGCCCAGGGCAACGACGCGGGCACGTTTCGCGTGTTCGTGGAGGACCGCGAGGTGGGGACGGAGGAGTTCAGCATCACCCAGACGGGCAGCGGCGCCTCGGGCGAGGTGCTCGCCACCAGCCGCGTGCGCCTGGGCCTGCCCGACGGCACGCTGGAGCTGGACACGCGGCTGCGCGCCCGCGGCATCGGCGCCGACCCCGTGGACTACCAGGTGAGCGTGGGCGGCAGCGCGCCCAGCCGCACCATCGGCACGGTGGGCGGCGGGCGGTTCAGCGCCAAGATCGTCACGCCCTCCGGCGAGCAGCTGCGCGAGTACGTGGCCAGCAACGGCGCCGTGGTGCTGGACCAGGCCGTGGCGCATCACTACCACTTCCTGGCCCTGCGCACGCACCAGGGCCGCGTGCCCGTCATCATCCCGCGCGAAAACCGGCAGGTGGTGGCCACCGTCGCCAGCCGCGGCGAGGAGACGGTGCGCATCGGCGGGGCGTCGGCCACGCTGTTCCACCTCGTCGTCACCCCGCAGGGCGGCGACGAGCACCACGTGTGGGTCGATGCCCTCAACCGCGTGGTGCGCGTGGAGGTCCCCGCCCGCGCCTGGCGCGCCGAGCGCACCGAGATCCCCCGCTGACGGCGGATCGGCATCGGCCGGATCGAGCGAACGCACGCGGGCATGACGAAGCGCCGGGGACTACGGGTCTCCGGCGCTTCGTCGTCCGTGCCCAGTGAATCGGCATCTTCCGATATCAACAGCCTCCTGGCAGGGCGGGAACAGCATTCTCACACGGGGCCTGCGGTCAACGGAGTCAACGGTTTTGTCTTCCGATCCGTTACCGTTATCCCCGTTGGCCGCAGGCCCCGTGCGTGATCGTTCCGTAGAGCCATCCCGCGTTGGATGCGTCCGCGACGGCTTCCCATCCGCCTCGCGTACGTCATGAATCGGCTCCACGCTTAACTTTCGCGGTCGGAAGGGTTACATTCACGGCTTCCCCCCAGTCGTCTTCCCGCCGTTCCCGTGAGGTCCCATGTCAGACTTTCCCATCTCCGAGTCGCCGTCCGTCCACGAGCCCCACGCCGCGCCCGCGCGGGAGCCCGGGCCGCTGGGCAGGCGCATCGTGGACACGTTCTTTTCCCCGATCGCGCTCTTTCAGCGCTTCGGGACGCATGCGCCGTGGATCGACGTGCTGCTCATCTCCGTCGTCCTCACGGCCGCGCTCGCCCTGCTCATGCCCCGCGACCTGCTCGTGGCGCAGATCCAGGAAGCCATGCGCCAGCAGCCGCAGGGCAGCGGGCCCACGCCCAGCATGGACACCATGGTGATGTTCGGCCGCATCGGCGCCGTCGTCAGCCAGCTGGTGATGGTGCCCATCGTGTCGCTGGCCGTGGCGGGCCTGTGCACGCTCCTCTTCGGCGTGATGATGGGCGGCGGCGCCACCTACCGGCAGCACCTGGCCGTCGTGAGCCACGCCGGGCTCGTGATGCCCCTGGGCTTTGCCGTGACCCTGCTGTTCATGGTGCTGGGCAGCAACCCCACGGCCCAGCTGAGCCTGGCCCTGCTGGTGCCCGGGCTGGAGGCGGAGACGTTCGCGTTTCGCGTGCTGAACGCGCTGGGCGTGTTCACCCTGTGGCAGCTGGCGCTGGTGGGCGTGGGCGCGGCGTCCGTGAACCGGCGCGTGTCGCCCTGGACGGGCGTGGGCGTGGTGTTCGCCCTGTACCTCGCCATCGTCGTTCTCTTCGCCGCCCTCCGCGGCTGAAACCTGGCGGGGGCGGCGCCGTAGTGGCCCACGTGGCGGCCCCGGCCCGCCCCCCTCTCTCGGTACATCCCAAGCCCGCTCGACCCGATGTCGACTTCGATCCTTGCCCGGCGCGCCGGGCTCATGGCGCTTTCCCTCGCGGCCATCACGGCCCCGGCGGCCGCGCAGCAGCCCGCCCCCGCGGGACCCGGCCTGACGATGGAGCAGGCCGTGGCCGCCGCCCGCGAGAACAACCCCGACATGCAGGCCACGCGCAACGACGCCGTCGCGTCGCGCGCCGCCGTCCGCGCCGCCCGCGCCGACTTCCTGCCCAGCGCCAACGCCAGCGCCGGGTTCGGCTACACGGCGTCGGGCGTGCAGCGCTTTGGCAGCGAGGTGTTCGGCGAGCGGCCGGAGTACTACAGCAGCAACTGGAACGTGGGCCTGAGCTACGACCTGAGCGGCGCCAAGCTGCTGCAGCCCCGCATCGCGCGGGCGCAGGAGCAGGCGACGACCACGCGCATCGCCGGCTACGAGGCCAACCTGGAGATGCAGGTGCGCCAGCAGTACCTCACGGCCCTGCAGGCCGGCGAGGTGGCCGCCCAGGCCCAGCGCGAGGTGGAGCGCACCCGCGAGCACGAGCGGCTGGCCAACGCCAAGCTCGAGGTGGGCTCCGGCACCCCGCTGGACGTGCGCCGCGCCCAGGTGGAGCGCGGCCGCGCCGAGGCCACCCTGGTGCAGCAGCAGAACACGTACGAGACGGAGCTCCTGCGCCTGGGGCTGCTCATGGGCGTGGACCTGCCGCAGGGCACGCCCCTCAGCAGCCGCTTCGAGCTGTTCGAGCCCCGCTGGACGGCCGACGACCTGGTGCGCATGGCCCTGGAGAACAACCCCAACCTGCTCACGGCCCGCGCCAACACCACCGCCGCGCAGACGCAGGTGCGCGCCGCCCGCAGCGCCTACCTGCCCTCGCTGAGCTTCCAGGTGGGGATGACGGGCTCCGTGTACAGCGCGGGCGACATCAACCCCCTCGTGCAGCAGCAGCTCAGCGGCATGCAGGGCGCCTACGCCTCGTGCAACGAGAACAACGCCCTGCGCGCCGCCGTGGGCCTGTCCACGACCAACTGCGCCGTCTTCGACACCAGCGACCCGGCCGTGCAGGACGCCGTGCGCCGCCAGGTCGAGGCGGGCAACCCCAACTTTCCCTTCGGCTACGAGCGGCAGCCCCTGCAGGCCAGCATGAGCATCTCGCTCCCCCTGTTCGACGGGCTCAGCCGCGAGCGCCGCATCCAGGAGGCCCGCGTGGCCGAGAGCGACGCCCGGCTGGCCGTGACGGCGCAGGAGCAGCGGCTGCGCTCCGACGTGCGCGGCGGGCTGCTGAGCCTGCAGACGGCCTACCGCACGGCCGCCCTGCAGCGCGAGGTGGCCGCCAACGCCGCCGAGGAGCTGCGGATGGCCCGCGAGCGCTTTCGCCTGGGCGCCGCCACCTCGCTGGAGGTGACCGATGCGCAGACGCGCCTGGCCGAGGCCGAGCGCGCCGTGATCGACGCCGTGTACACGTACCACAAGTCGCTGGCCGCGCTGGAGGCGCTGGTCAGTCGCTCCCTTCGATAGAACGCGGGCCCCCACCCGAGAACAGGACGAACCGGTGATGTCGACGAAGAAGAAGGTGCTGATCGTGGCCGGCGTGGTGATCGGCATCGGTGTGCTGGGCGCGCTCACCCTGCGCGGCGGCGGCGACAAGGGCGTGGAGGTGACCACCGAGCAGGTGGCCCGCCGCACCCTCGTGGAGGTGGTGACGGCCAGCGGAAAGATCGAGCCCAAGCGCAAGGTGGACATCAGCGCCGACATCAGCGGCCGCGTGGTGCAGCTGGGCGTGGAAGAGGGCCAGTGGGTGAACCAGGGCGACGTGCTGCTGCGCATCGACCCCACCCAGTACACCTCGGCCGTGCGCCGCAACGAGGCGCTGGTGCAGCAAAGCCGCGCCCGCGAGGCCCAGGCCCGCGCCCAGCTGGCCAAGGCGCAGGGCGACTACCGCCGCGCCGAGCAGCTGCAGCAGACCAACGAGCTCGTGAGCACGGCCGACGTGGAGAACGCCCGCACGCAGGCCCAGGTGGCCGAGCAGGAGCTCGAAGCCGCCCGCTTTGCCGTGAACCAGGCGCAGGCCGCCCTCACCGAGTCGCGCGACCAGCTCGGCAAGACGACCATCGTGGCGCCCATGAGCGGCCGCGTGACCCGCCTGAACATCGAGCTGGGCGAGACGGCCGTCGTGGGCACCATGAACAACCCCGGCTCGCTGCTGCTCACCATCGCCGACCTGTCG
This sequence comes from Longimicrobium sp., assembly GCF_036280135.1. Classification (GTDB taxonomy): domain Bacteria; phylum Gemmatimonadota; class Gemmatimonadetes; order Longimicrobiales; family Longimicrobiaceae; genus Longimicrobium. Next base: position 4,183 of record NZ_DASURI010000052.1, on the reverse strand, counting down.
GTGATGGAGGCCAAGGTGGAGGTGGACGAGACGGACGTGCCCGGGCTCACCATCGGCGACAGCGCCAGCATCAAGGTGGACGCCTTCCCGGGCCGCGCCTTCCCGGGCAAGGTCACCCGCATCGGCAACTCGTCCATCCAGCCCACGGCCGGCGGCAGCACCGATCAGCAGTCCGTGGACTACGAGGTGGTGATCACCCTGGACAACCCGCCCGCGGAGCTGCGCCCCGACCTGAGCGCCACGGCCGAGATCGTCACCGAAACGCGCGCCAACGCCCTCAGCGTGCCCATCCTGGCCCTGACCGTCCGCGACCGCGAGGGCAAGAAGTTCCGCACGAACGAAGAGGACAAGGACGCCCCCCAGGCGGCCCGCGCCCGCGGCGAGGAGGAAGAGGTCGAGGGCGTGTTCGTCGTCCGCGACGGCAAGGCCACCTGGGTGCCCGTGCAGATCGGCATTGCCGGCGACCGCTACTTCGAGGTGGTGAGCGGCCTGCGGGGCGGCGAGACGGTGGTGAGCGGCAGCTACGCCACCGTGCGCGAGCTGGAGGCCGACGACATGGTGCGCGTGCCGGAGCCCGCGGCGGCCGAGAAGGGCACGGGCGCCGAGAAGGGCAAGGCCGAGCGGAGGCAGGGATGAGCCCCTCGGCCATCATCGAAGCGCGGGGGCTGGAGAAGCACTACGACCTGGGCGCGGAGACGGTGCGCGCCCTGCGCGGGGTGGACCTGCAGATCTTCCGCAACGAGTACGTGGCCATCATGGGGCCCTCGGGCTCCGGCAAGTCCACGTTCATGAACCTCATCGGGTGCCTGGACACGCCCACGTCGGGCGAGTACGTGCTCAACGGGCACCCCGTGGCGGGGATGAACGAGGACGAGCTGGCCCGGGTGCGCAACCGCGAGATCGGCTTCGTCTTCCAGACCTTCAACCTGCTGCCGCGCTCCACGGCCCTGGAGAACGTGGAGCTGCCCCTGGTCTACGGCGGCGTGGGCAAGCGCGAGCGGCGCGAGCGCGCCACCGAGGCCCTGCGCCACGTGGGGCTGGGCGAGCGCATGGACCACCGCCCCAACCAGCTGTCGGGCGGCCAGCGGCAGCGCGTGGCCATTGCCCGCGCCCTGGTGACGCGCCCCAGCATCATCCTGGCCGACGAGCCCACGGGCAACCTGGACTCGCAGACGTCGGAAGAGATCATGGGCCTGTTCGCCCGGCTGCACGGCGAGGGGCAGACGATCATCATGGTGACGCACGAGCCCGACATTGCCGCCCACGCCGAGCGCGTGGTGACGCTGCGCGACGGGCGCGTGTCGGCCGACCAGCGGCAGACGCCGGTGGCGGTGGGCGCGGGGCACCGCGTCCCCGTCGGCGCGGAGGCCTGAGCCATGGGCATCCGCGAGGCGGTGCGCATCGCCCTGGCCAACATCCGCGCCAACAAGCTGCGGGCCTTCTTTACCGTCCTGGGCACCGTGGTGGGCGTGACCTTCCTCATCGCCGTCATCACCCTGCTCAAGGGGATGGACGCGTACATGGAGGAGGAGTTCGCGGGCCGCATCTTTGGCCACAACACGGTGCTCGTGCGCCGCGTGCCCGAGGTGAACGCCGGCCCCACCACGGAGGAGACGTGGCGCGAGTGGCAGCGCCGCCCGATGTTCACGCAGGGCGAGGCCGAGTGGCTGGCGGCCAACATCCGCACCCCCGGCCGGCTTTCGTACTCGTTTGACCAGACGGCGCGCGTGGGCGACGGCAAGGGCCGCGAGGTGCAGGGCGTGAACGTCATCGGGGCGTCGGAGAACTTCTTTGCCATCCGCGACCTGGACTTCCAGGCGGGGCGGCCCTTCTCGCGCAACGAGGCCGCGCGGGGCGTTCCCGTGGTGGTGCTGGGCGTGGACGTGGCCAAGGAGCTGTTCGAGGGGCGCCCCGTGATCGGGCAGACGGTGCGCATCGGGGGCTTTCCCTACCAGGTGATCGGGCTGCTGCAGGCGCAGGGCTCGCTCTTTGGCATGTCGATGGACCGCATGGCCATCGCCCCCGTCAAGTCACCCCTGGACGGCGGCGTGTTTCCCCAGGCAAACCGGGTGGAGGACATCTCGTTCAAGGTGGACCGGGCGGAGCTGCTGCCCCAGGCCGAGTCGGAGATCATCGGCCTCATGCGCACCATTCGCCGGCTGCGGCCCAACGAGGACAACAACTTCTCCGTGGAGACGGCCGAGAGCGCCCTGGGCTTCTGGCAAAAGATCTCGTCGTTCATGATCATGGTGCTGCCCATGCTCGTGGGCGTGTCGCTCATCGTGGGCGCCGTGGTCATCATGAACATCATGCTCGTGTCGGTCACGGAGCGCACGCGGGAGATCGGCATCCGCAAGAGCCTGGGTGCGCGGCGGCGCGACATCCTCACGCAGTTCCTCATCGAGAGCAGCACGCTCTCGGGGGTGGGGGCCGTGGCGGGGATCGGGCTGGGCATTGCCCTGGCGTCGCTGGTGTCGGCCGTGTCGCCGCTGCCGGCGCGCGTGTCGGGCGGGGCCGTGGGGCTGGCGCTCACGCTGGGCATCGGGGTGGGGCTGGCGGCCGGCGTGTACCCCGCGTGGCGGGCGGCGCGGCTGGATCCCATCGTGGCCCTGCGGTCGGAATAAGGAGACGCCATGAACCTTACATCCGCCAAGGGCGGCGTGCTCATCGCCCTGGAGCAGCTGCGCAGCAACAAGGTGCGCGCGTCGCTCACCATCCTGGGCATCGTCATCGGCGTGGCCACGGTGATGACGATGGCCGCGGCCATCTCGGGCTTCCAGGGCAGCATCATGGAAAGCCTGAACGCCATCGGCCCCAAGAACTTCTTCGTGGACCGGTTCGACCAGACGCAGGTGCGCATGGTCAGCAACGGCAGCCAGCGGCAGCCGTGGGAGGGCAAGCCGCCCATGACGTTCCGCGACGCCGAGATGCTGGAGCAGCTGCCCACGGTGCAGACGGTGGCCACCTTCACGGGGGCGGGCGGCACGGTCAAGTACCGCTCGCGCAGCGTGCCGTCGGTGAACCTGCAGGGCTTCAGCCCCGACTGGCCCGACTACACGCAGGGCGACTTCGTGGAGGGGCGCAACTTTACCAACGCGGAGTTCGAGCGGTCGGCCAACGTGGCCGTCATCACCCCGCAGCTGGCCGAGACGCTGTTCCAGGGCGTGAGCGCCGTGGGCAAGGAGATCCGCATCCGGGGGCAGCTGTTCCGCGTGGTGGGCGTGTTCCGGGAGCAGGAGAACATCTTCAGCGCGGGGCAAAGCAGCCGCGCGTACGTCCCCACGACCACGGCCATCAAGCGGCTGGACGCGGACCCGGACTGGATGCAGCTGCTGGTGGTGCCCGCCGCCGGCGCCACGCAGGAAGAGGCCATGGACGAGGTGATGGCGCGCATGCGGCAGCTGCGCGGCCTGCGTCCCGGCGAGGAGAACAACTTCGCGCTCATGCGGCAGGAGGCCCTGGCCGACATGGTGAACGGCGTGATCGGGGTGTTCGCCATCGTCATGCTGGTGCTGGCGGGCGTGGGCCTGATCGTGGGCGGCGTGGGCGTGGTGGGGATCATGATGATCTCCGTGACGGAGCGCACGCGGGAGATCGGCGTGCGCAAGGCGCTGGGGGCCACGCCGCGCGAGATCCTGTGGCAGTTCCTGGTGGAGTCGATGACGGTCACGCTCATCGGCGGCATCATCGGCCTGTCGATCGCGAGTGCGTTCGCGTTCCTCATCAAGGCGTTCACGCCCATCCCGGCGGCCATTCCGCTGTGGGCGGTGGGTGCGTCGCTGCTGGCGGCGGCCGTGTCGGGGATGGGCTTTGGCCTGTACCCGGCGTTCAAGGCCGCGCGGCTGGACCCGGTGGACGCGCTGCGGTACGAGTAGGGCAGGGAATAGGTGATAGGGAATAGGGAATAGGGAATAGCCTGCAACTGCGGGTTACAGGGGACAGGGTACAGGGGACAGCCTGCAACGGCCCCGTTCGGCGCCCCGGCTTCGTGCGCGTTTGCGCGCGGGGCCGGGGCGTCGGCATCTTGGTGCCCGTCGGACGGCGCGGCCCCAGCACCCCGGCGACTGAAGTCGCGTGATGTCGGCCTGCGCCGACGGGTTTGGCACGGGCGAGTGCCGTGGCGACGCGCAAACCGCAGTTCTCCCCCTCCCCCGCGAAGCGGGGGCAGGGGGTCGGGGGGAGG
>NZ_DASURI010000051.1:0-6921 GCF_036280135.1 Longimicrobium sp. | reverse complement strand
CGCCAACCTGTGCCGGCGAACTCGCCGCCCGCGATTCTGGCCGGCCGCGACGAGACTGTCCCTTAATCGAGGAGCTATGATGATTGCCGCACGCGCCGTTTCTGGTTCTGCGATCCTCATTATGCTGGGATTGCCGGCAGTCGCGTTTCCGCAGCGGGCGGACGCTCGCAGTACTCCGTCATTCCAGGCGTTGACCGTCGCTGGCGACACCATATTTGCGGGAACCGAACGGCACGGCGTTCTTCGCTCGGACAATGCGGGGCAGAGCTGGAGCAATGCGGGGCTGTCGGGGCGGAACGTTGCTGCCCTGGTGCGGACGCCGACCGGGGCACTCGTCGCCGGCATCACCGGATGGAACGGTCAGCTGCACAGGTCCGAGGACCACGGAGGAACGTGGCCTCGCGTCGAGATCGAGCCGTTCGTGCACGCGCTCGCCGTGGATCCAGACGGAGTGATCGTTGCCTCATCCGGAACGAAGGTGCTGCGCTCCTCTGACGACGGGCGGACGTGGCAGCAGGTGCAGCATCCTTCAGGACCCCGGGACATCAACGCGCTCACGTTCACCCCCAGCGGCACTCTGTTCGGTGGCGGAGAGGCAGGGGTTTTCCGATCCAGCAATCAAGGGTGGTCGTGGTCCCGGGTGGGCCAGTGGGATTTCGGGACGATCCGTGCGCTCGCGGTTGATCAGGAGGGAAACCTGTTTGCAGGATCCAACCAGGGCGTGTTCCGCTTCGACGCGGATGCGGACCGTTGGGTCCGCAGCCATTATGGCCTCGCTGGCGGGACCGTGTGGGCGCTCCATTCGGCAGGAGGGATGCTGGTTGCCGCGACGGACAGCGGGGTCGCCCTGTCCGGCGACGGGGGCCGAACGTGGGAGATGCGCTTGCCCGGAGGGAGGTCGCGCGCTCTCACGATGAGTTCCGATGGTACCGGACTCTATGCAGCCGTTGCCGGCTCCTCGGTCCTCACGCGCCTGCCGCTGGACGCCTCACCAGCATCCGCCCGGGCGGATGCGGCGCCCCTGGGCGGAACGGCGCCGGGACAGCGCACGCTCTATTTAGCCTGGTCCAGCGCCGGAGAGCCCATGTACATGTTCCCTTTCGCGGTTGTCGATCACCGGGGGTTCCGGGATCCGCGGCTCGGCTTCTATCCGCGGGAAGGTTCGATAGCCGGTCAGCAGTTCGTCGCCGCCACGGAGCGGATGCATCAAGCCTATTTCCCAGTGGGGCAGAGCGTCGCCTACGGGCGAATGGGGGAGGTACTGGGGGTGGCGAGGATCATGGCTCCAAGCCCGCCCTCACCCGACCGGAGTCGGAGGTGCGACTACCCGACGACGGCTATTGAGCCGGTTTCCGGCGCGCGCCTCAGCTCCGGCGCGATCGTCGTTCATCCCGACGATGGCGTCCGTGTACGCCGGGTTACGCGCCCAAGCGCGGCACAGACCGCTGCGGTCCGTGAGTACGTCCAAAGGGTGCTGCTGGACTCGGGTGTGCCGATGTCCATCGCGGCGCGAGCGCGTTCGCTGGACGCGCAGCCGGTGGCCGTGGCGGACCTCGAGCGTGACGGACGGCCTGAGCTCATGGGGAGCTACGAAGCGTTGCCGGAGAGGGAGGAAGAGGATGGGTACGGGCTGGTGTTCATCCTGACGCAGACTCCGTCCGGCGGCTGGGAGCCGGTCTACCTCGACTTCTACGAACGCCCGCAGCTCGGGAAACCTCCCACGCGCTGGTTCCTGGACCATCTCGATGCAGATGGGGATGGAGTGGAAGAGGTCATCATGGAGGGGACGAGCGGCGCGTCTACACCGTGCTGAAGAAGACGGGCGGCGGCTGGGCACCCGTTTACGATGCCTACTCCGGAATGGCGATCACCTGGTGCATGGAGCGCTAGGGTTGCAGCTGGGCACCTTGAATAGACATCCGAGAATGAGCTCTTCCCGAAAGATCCTCGTCGTGAGCGGCGTCCTCGCCTGGGCCGTGCATGGGCCCGTCGCAGGGCAGCAGATGCAGCGTGTCGCGATGAACGCGCAGGTCAACGGCGTCAGCTATTCGCCCGACGGTAGCCGGATCGCGGTCGCAGTGGAGGATGGCCGGCTGGTGATGGTCGACGGCGCGGGAGCCCGCGTCTTGAGCGAGCATCGGCCACACCGGGAGGCGGTCAACGCAGCGGTTTTCTCTCCGGATGGCCGAGTCCTGGCCACCAGCGGACAGAACGGAGAGATCGTCCTGTGGGATGCGGCAGACATGCGCGAGATCCGCCGCCTGCACGGGCACGAGGGCCCGGTGTACCGGCTCGCGTTTTCGCCCGATGGGCGCTTGCTCGCGAGCGGTGGAGACGACAAGACGGTGCGGACGTGGGATGTGGCAACCGGTGACCAGGTCAACAGCTTTCCCGGCCATCCAGGGCCCGTCGTATCGCTTGCATTCTCTCCGGACGGGCGGGTCCTGGCGAGCGCCAGCCTGCGGGCCAGGCTACGAACCGGCCGAACCCTGATTCTCCGCGACGTGGGCACCGGGCGAGCGTTGATGGAGCTCACCCCCCACACGTACCGCGGCTACGGGCGAAGCGAGAGCATCTACGCCGTTCTGTTTTCGCCGGACGGACGCGAGCTGGCCACCGGAAGCGACAACCGTGAGATCATCCTCTGGGACAACCTCGTGAGCGATACCCTGGTGATGCTGGAGGGCCACCGGGGTGCGGTCACGTCGCTGGCGATGTCGCCTGATGGTCGACTCATCGCGTCCGGTGGTTTGGACCGGCGTACACTCGTATGGAGCCGGGGCACCGGCCGGGTGGCGTTCGAGCTCCCGGTCGCCGAGGATTGGGTGTGGTCCGTCGCCTTCTCCCCTGATGGCCAGCGGCTCGCGCACGGGAGCAAGGACGGGAGCGTGAGGGTCTGGGACCTCTCGGAGCGGATTGCCGCGCTCGCTCCAGAACCGCCTGCCGCCGCGGAGCCCGGGGCCGTTCAACCCGGGGCCGGACGCGGTCCCCGTATGGTTCTCTTTACCCTCGAACCCGGTGAGTACGGAGTTGCGGAGATGTCAGCGGACCCCTTCGCGGTGTTCCAGGGTGGCCGCTTCGTCTCTCCGTTCGAGGGCTTCATCCCCGAAAGCGGCTTCACGTACTCCGGTGACTCACGGGAGGCCTCCCGCCGCATACGGGAGGCCTATTTCCCTCCGCGCGGCACCCTGGACGTGCTGCGCGGCGGATTGCGGATCGGCGCCGCGACGTTCAACCGGGTGGACTACGATGGCCCTGACCTCTTCGGCGGCTGTTTTCTGGGTTTCGGTGCCACGGCCAGGGGGGCGTTCACGGCTCCTTCGCGTGTGCGCCGATTCATCGGGGTTACAGGCGGGCGTGAGTTCCTGGAGGGACGCAGCACACGCAGGGCGGCTACGGCAGCCGAAAGGTCCAGCTTTCTGCGGCAGGCGCGCGACGTCCTCCGCAGCCGCGGTGCCCCTGCGGGCGCGTTGGCCTCAATCCGTGTTGTAGCCGATGAAGCGGCCGAGGTCGAGGTGATCGACCTGGATCGGGATGGCAGTCCCGAACTGGTCGGCACGGTCGAATCGGGGGCGGCCGGCAGCCAGCACAATCTGTTGCTGATCGTCAGCTCTGATGCCGGAGTGACCCGGCCGGTCCTGGTCAGCTATCACCGAAGCGCCGCCGAGATCGGCGGGAATCAGTCGCATGAAACTGAGCAGTTTGTCGACCACATGGACATCGACGGCGACGGTGTGGATGAAGTGATCGCCACCAAGGCCCAGTACGAGGGGATGTACTACGTGATCTTCAAGCGCAGCAGCAGCGAAAGCGAATGGAGCATGGTTTACCGGGGTGGTGGAGGCGGCTGCTGAGTAACGGTCACCATGAAGTGAAGACATGCCTGTATGCGGGATCCCAGCCAGCAGTTGGTCGTATCTGAAACGCAGCTCGGCGCCATCGGCGAGAACCTGGTCGCGAACCACCTCGTCATGGCGTCCGCCGGCCGCCTGTCCCCGTTCCGCCCGGTGGCGGATGACGGGGGCATCGACGTGCTCATCTATGACAAGGTCACTGGCCAAGCGCTGCCGCTGCAGGTGAAGTGTCGAACGCGAACCTCGGCGAGGCACCCCAAGATCGTGCACTTCCAGGTCAGGAAGGCGACGTTCGTCGAGCATCACCACGGACACGTGCTCTGCGTTTATTTCAATCGTGCGACCCTCGCTATCAGCCGTGCGTGGCTGATCCCCATGCGCACTTTCCTCTCCGTCGCCTTCGAACAGGCAGACGACTACCGCGTGCGTCCCAGCATTGACATGAGCTCGGCAGACCGCTACACGCCCTTTCGCTGCACTGACTTGGGTGAGGTAGCGGAGCGCCTGATCACGTATTTCGACGCGCTGCCGCCGCACTGCTGAACGCGTCGATCACTTCCGGTTCATGGCAAAGGCAGTGGCGCGGCCGGAAGCGGTCTCGCCGCACTGACCGAAGACGCGGGCGGGATCGGCGGGAACCCCCGCCGGTCATCATGAACCCGCCGCACGACCACCGTCCCGCCCACCGCGCGGAGCTGGCGCTCGTAGCTGCGCCCCGGCACCGCGGCCGGCCCGGTGAAGACCATGTTTCGGTGTCCCCACCCGCCCGGCGGCTGGAAAGCCGGGTGGAGCAGCCGCTCGTCGAAGAGCACCGTGCGCGAGGCAGGCTGCACGGAGGCCGTCCCGGACGGCGGCACGACGCCGACGGGTGCGCCGTATGCCGCGCACTGCGCAGGGCTCAGCGTCACGTCGCGGGCTTCGATCGCGCCGACGATCCTGAATCCCGCGCCGCTCCAGTCCCCGAGCACCGCCGGCACCCCTTCCCAAACGCCCCCGAAGTACTGGCTCCCCGTGCTCCCGCAGTAGCCGCTCCGGATGACCGCGTACAGGGTGACGTTCGACTCGGCGCGGAGCGGCAGCGCGACCGGCTCGGATGACCCCGCCGGTGGTACGCTGTCCCAAACCACGGACGTCTGCAGCTGCGTCACGGCCTCGTTGGGCAGCACGACCACGCGCGGCGCGTGGATCTTGGCGGGCGGAGGGCCGTTGAACGCCGGGTGCGTGCTGATATTGAAGCTTCCGGCCACGTAGACGGGGATCTCCGAGTGGATCGTGAGCGGCCCCGCGAGTGCGCGCCCGTTGGCCAGCAGCACGATCTCCTGCGCGCCGGAGGGGTTCGCGCCGCTCGCCTGGCCGGCGGCGCGGCGGATCGACAGCAGCCCACCCGCGACAGGAGGGAGGGCGGAGACGTCGATGCGGAACCCATAGAGATTGGTCGGGCACCGCGCCGTGCGGAACGAGTTGCCCGCGACCGTTCCCGTGCACCGGGTCTCCCGCCGGAGGTCCGGGAGCAGCCCGCGCCACGGAAACCCAGGCGCCGCCGGATCCGGCGCGGTGAACCCCGCTGGCTGGGGACCGGAGAAGGGCCAGGGAACGTAAGTGATCGCGGCGAGCACGTCGGCGCATCCCGCGTCATACGCGGCGCCGCACACGACCGAGTATTCGGTGCCGGAGCCGCGCGTGGTCCGCTGAACCTGCACCGACGGGAAGTACCGCGCGGCGCCGCCGCAGGCGAGCGCACCGGCGGCGGGGACGTCGTCGCATTCTCCCGAGCCCGCGATGGAGGCGCTGCTCAGGCGCCCGGGGCCGATCGCGCCGCCCAGCGCGGAGGCGATGCGCACGCGCCCGCCCCACGGCGCGAGCACCCCGTCGAGCGCTCCTTCCGCCGCCTCCCGGGATACCGACGCGAGCGGCAGCTGTCCATCGGCGCCGACCACGAAATGCGCTGCGGGGGCGTCCGCCGCGATGCCGTCGCGCGCTTCAATCCCACCCGTGTAGCGGATCAGGTGAGGACAGGAGAGCGCCACCAGGCGGCCATCCACGCGCACGGGCCCGCCCACGGCGTTGCTCACGGTTTCCGAGGAACACATCTCCGCGTCGCCTTGGACGTACACGGCGTGCTGGTGGGGCGGGACCTGGGAGACAGCCAGGTCTCTGCGCACCCGGTACGTTCCACCCTTGCCGCGCACCGTCGCGTACATCGAGACGACCACCGTCCGTGTCGCGACAAGGCCGCCCACGGGCGGCACTCCCGCGTACGACAGGCGCGGCTGGTCCGTCCATGCCGCGAGTGGCGCCTCGTCGTGGGGGATGCGCTCGCCGTCCCGCACCTCGATCACCCGCCACCCGGTGCGTGCGAGCTCCAGCTCCAGCGACGGGCCGAGCCCGGCCCCGAGTTCCGCGGCCGATCCGTTGAGAAGCGCCAGGTCGGCGCCCCGGAGCGCGCCGGAGGTGGCCTGCACACGTGCGAGAAGCCGCTCCTGCATCTCGGCGATCACCGCGTCGGCCGCCGCCGCCAGCCTCGCGCGCTCTGAGCCCGCCGCCGACGAGCGCTCTTCCGCGACGGTGAGGAACACGCTGGTCGTCACGATCAGGGTTGCGGCGACGGTCAGAACGAGTACCGCGTTCAGCGCGAACCCCCGTCTGCAGCCGAGTCGCCGCACGACCGGGCGAAGGGCATCAGCGCACGTCACCGGTCCCTCCCTCCAGCAGGGCAGGCGTCGCGACCACCACCCGCCGCTCCCGTGCCTCCGGCAGCCCGTACCCCAGGGTAGCGGCGCGGTAGACGTAACTCACGCCCACCGCGGCGACCGTGTGATGGCCCCGGATGAACCACGACCCGGGTTCGTCGCCGGAGACGGCCGGCACACTCCGCCAGGCCCAGTTCGCGTTCCCGGGCACCGCGGCCAGATCGGGCGCCGCCACCCCGGGCCCGCGCCGCCAGGCGCCGCCGTGCAGGGTTTCCACCCGGAGTCCTCGGACCGGCCCGGCCACCACCACCGGCGGCCGCCACGCACCGGACTCCGCCACCCCGTTCTGCCTGACCAGGACCGTGTCTCCGCCGGGT
>NZ_DASURI010000050.1:0-8512 GCF_036280135.1 Longimicrobium sp. | reverse complement strand
CCTCCCCCCGCCCCCTGCCCCCGCTTCGCGGGGGAGGGGGAGAACTGCATCACGAGACACGGGTCGGCGCGCGATACCGATCACTCACTCGCGCTCCACCCTGCCGCGCGCCTCCGCTGCTCACTTCTCGTCAGACATCACCGAATGTGCCCTGCAATCCTGTCCCGAATCGGATCGGCGTGGACCGGGGGCGGACAGCGTGCATCGAAACGAGACACTGCCGGCGCATCCGCCTCCGCGTCCGAGAATCCATCTAAACGCCACATCCACATCGAGATAGCGCGTCCTTGTCGCCCCCGGCGGCATGCGGTCCTTGTGTTGCCTTTCCGGGAGTCGGCGCCGGTCCAGCGTCCGCCGAGCGGCGACACGGGACGCGGCGAGCTTTATCACAGGAGGCAGGATGCGGAGCAGTACCTTTTTGGCGCTCGCGGTGCTGGCCGCGTGCGGAGGCGGCGGCGCGGCCCCCGTCACGGGCGGCGGTCCGGGCACGGACGGCGGCACGCTGGCGTCGTTCGCCATCTCACACCCCGAGGGCGCGGTGACGGTGGGCGACACGATGATCATGGAAGTGGTCGCCAAGGACGCCACGGGCCAGCCGCTCGCGGGCGCCACGCCATCGTTCACCAGCAGCGACGCGACCGTCGCCACGGTGGACGGCGCGGGCGTGGTGCGCGGCCTCAAGGCGGGCGCGTCCACCATCACCGGCAGCCTGACGATGGGCGGCGTGACCAAGACGGCCACGTACGGCATCGCCGTGCTGGCGGCGAGCGCCCCGCCCACCAACCCGCCCGCGCAGACCGTGGCCGCGTTCGCGCTGAACCCGGCGAGCGTCACGCTCTCCATAGGCGCCGCGCAGCCGTTCGAGCCCATCGCCACAGACGCGAGCGGCGCGCGCATCACCGGCCTGCCTGCCGTCGCGTGGTCGGTGCAGGACCCGTCGCGGGCCAGCGTCGCGAGCGGCACGGTGACGGGCGTAGCCGCGGGGAGCACGACCGTCACGGCGTCGTTCACCTCCGGCGGGCGGACGTGGACGGCCACGGCGAACGTCACCGTCGCGGCGCCCGCGCCCCCGCCGGTCCCGTCCACGGCCACGGTGCAGGGCGTGGACGACGCGTTCACGCCATCGGCCGTGACCATCGCCGCGGGCGGCACGGTGACGTGGACGATGGTGGACGAGGAGCACGACGTCACCTGGACGGGCGCGGCGCCCACGGGCGGCAGCATCGGGCGCATCGACCGAGGCCGGTCCGTCAGCCGCACGTTTCCCGCGGCGGGCACCTACACCTACACGTGCAATCGCCACGACGGCGACCACGGTGGCACGGTGACGGTCACGCAAGGCGGCACGCAGCAGCCCGTCCTCACCTCCGTGCGCATCACGCCGGCCAGCCCGGCGGTGTCCGTCGGCAGCACGGTGCAGCTCACGGCCACGCCGCTGGACCAGGCGGGCCAGCCGATGACGGGCGTGCCGGCCGCGAACTGGACGACGTCGGACGCGGCGCGGGCGACAGTCGGGGCGACGGGCACGGTCACGGGCGTGGCGGCGGGGACGGCGGCCATCACGGCGCGCATCACCCACGGCGGCGTGACGCGCGAGGCGGCCGTCACGCTGACGGTGGGCGGCACCACGCCGCCTCCACCCCCGCCCGGCGCGCCACTGGCCGCGACGGTGACCACGCCCGGCACCAGCTTCAGCCCCGCGACGGTGACCATCGCGGCGGGCGGGACTGTGACGTGGCAGTTCACCGGGAGCAGCCGCCACAACGTGACGTTCAGCGGCACGGCGCCCACGGGTGGCAACATCCCCGACACGGACGTGGGCGGATCCGCCGCGCGCACGTTCACGACAGCCGGCACCTACAGCTACGCCTGCACCCGGCACTCCGGGATGAACGGCACGGTGGTCGTGCAGCCGTGATGAGTGCGAAAGTGCGAAAGTGCGAAAGTGCGAAAGACAGGGATGAGGCGGATGTAGTCGGCTGACAAGCAGTTGCAGGCTATTCCCTATTCCCTGTTCCCTATTCCCCGCAGTTCACAAACAAGGAGTCCAAGCCCATGAAGAAGTTCCTCACCACCCTGATGATCGCGACCCTCGCCGCCCCCGCTGCCGTGCTGGCCACCCGCGCGCAGGCCGACGCGGCGCCGCCCCCGGCCGTGCACCAGGTGCGCATGATCATGGAAGGCACCACGGCGCGCTTCGAGCCCGCGAGCCTCACCATCCGCGCCGGTGACCAGGTGCGCTTCACCACGGCCAGCGGCGGGCCCCACAACGTGGCGTTCGACGCGGCCAAGGTCACGGGCCCCGCGGCGGCCGCCCTGACGGCGGGGATGCCCAACCAGATCGCCCCGCTCTCCGGGCCGTTCGTCATCAACACGGGCGACAGCTACACGGTGAGCTTCGCGGGCGTACCCGCCGGCCGCTACGAGATCTCGTGCCTGCCCCACATGGGCATGGGCATGAAGGGCGTGATCACCGTCCAGTAATCCACCGTCCCGCTGCTTCCGGGGGCGCGCCCGCCGCGGCCGCCCCCGCCACCCGACCGGAGGCTCCGTTGATCCCCATTCGCAGCGCCGCGCGCGCACTGGTGCTCGCCGCCGCCCTGGGCGTGCCCGCCATGGCCGGCGCCCAGTCCCTGCTGGACCGCCCGCCCAACCTGTCCGGCGGATGGGTGGGCAACCCCGGCACGCTGTACTTCAACTTCCTGCACCGCTTTACCAGCAGCGACGCGCCCGTCCGCAAGGTGAGCAACGTGCCCACGTTCACCGTGGCCGCCGGGCTGCCCCTGCGCACCATGGTGGGCGTGCACTACGCCACCAACAGCGCGCTGGCGCCCGCGTTCCCCAACGAGTGGGAGTTCTGGGGACGCCACGCGCTGCTGCGCCAGGACGACGGCGCGCCGATGGACGTGGCCGGGCAGGTGGGTTACAACAACGCCGCGAAAGGTCTGGACGCCGAGGTGTCGCTGGCGCGGCGGATGGGCCCCCTGCGCGTTGTAACGGCCGGGCGCGTGCTGAGCGATCCGCTGCAGGAGGGAGAGCGCCGCTACGCCGTGGCGGGCGGCGGCACCCTGCGCATCAGCCGGTACTTCGCGCTGGCGGGGGACGTGGCCACGCTCACGGACCGCGCGGACGGCGAGGAGGTGGCGTGGAGCGCGGGGCTGCACCTGGCCATCCCCCTCACGCCGCACACGCTGTCGCTGCAGGCGGGCAACACCAACGCGTACACGCTGCAGGGCATGTCACGGGGGGAAGAGACGGTGCGCTACGGCTTCGAGTTCACCATCCCCCTCACGCTGTCGCGCTGGTTTGGCCCCAGCGCCACGGGCGGACATGGCTCCGTTCCGCCCCCGCCCGGCGCCCCCGCGCCCACACCGGCCGTGGACGTGGCCGCCGCACGCGCCGCGGGAACGCTGCAGCAGGCGGACATCCGCAACATGGCGTTCGCCCCGGCCCGCATCGAGGTCGCCGCGGGGACGACCGTGGAGTGGACCAACAACGATCCCCTGGCGCACACGGTCACGGCCGCGGACCGCGGCTTCGACAGCGGCCTCATCCAGCCGGGGCAGACGTGGGCGTACACGTTCACCACGCCCGGCACCTACGACTTTTCCTGCACCCCGCACCCGTTCATGAAGGGAGTGGTGATCGTACGATGAACCTGCGCGCCGCCTACAGCTTCTCGTGCGCCGCCTTTGCCCTGGCCGTGGCGACGGGGTCGCTGGCCGGGTGCTTCTCGGAGCGCGTGGCCGGATCCAACCCGCCCGCCGGCGACCTGTGCGAGGGCACGCCCGCCAACGTGATCCAGATCCGCAACTTCGCCTTCGTGCAGCAGTCGCTCCAGGTGAGTCCCGGGACGACGGTGACGTTCGTCAACTGCGACACGGAGACGCACACGTCCACCTCCGACGCCGGCGTGTGGGATTCCGGCGCGCTCACGCCGGGGAGCACGTTCCAGCGCACGTTCAACGCGGCCGGCTCGTTCCCCTTTCACTGCACGCCGCACCCCAGCATGAAGGGGACGGTGGTGGTGGGCTGAGGGATGATGCTGACCGGACAGGATCGGCGCACGGGCGAGCGCCCCCCATCCCCGACCCTTCCCCCATAAACTGAATGGGGGAAGGGAGACCTTCGCCTGGACATTCGGGAGGCTCTCGCCGAAAGCGGCCCGCCCCTCTCCCGGCCTCTCCCCGCTCGTTCCGCGCGGAGAGAGGAGAACCCAACCCCGGCACGACCCACCATCGTGCCCACGGCCGAATCCACCGCGCCGGGAGCGGCTTAATCCGCCGCAATGACAGCGGAAAGCCGGGCAAACTGCGCGAGGCTCCATCACGTGAACCGCGCTCCGGTGCACGTGCCCCGCCCTCTCTGGGGCAGTCCGCGCAGGCGGACTTCGTGCCTTTCCAGCGGCGAATTCATTCGCTCCGGCTGGGAGACGGCCTTCCCCGATCAGATCCACAATCGGAACCATTCGCTCCGGCTGGGGGACGGCGCTTCCCGACCGGCTTCCAGACAAGCGAAAGGCCCGCCTCCCTCCAGGGAAGCGGGCCTTCGCGCGGAGCTCACTTCCGCACTCACGCACTACCGCACTCACGCACTTTCGTCAGGTCCGGAAGCCGCTCACCAGCTCGCGCATGCGCTCGGCGGCGTGCAGCAGCTCGGCGCTGCTGGCCGACATCTCCTGCGTGGCGGCGCTCTGCTCCTCGGCGGCGGCGCTTACCTCCTCGGCGCTGGCGGCGTGCGACTCGCTCGTGCCCGACACCTCGGCCAGCGACGCCTCCACGCCCTCCATGGCCGCGGCGTTGCGGGCGGCGGCCTCCTCTACCTGGTCGGCGGCCAGGCGCACGCCGTCCACGGCCGCCAGGATCTGCTCCAGGGCCGCGTCGGCGCCGCGCGACACCTCTTCCACGTCGCCCACCTTGCCCGTGCCGCGGCCCATGGAGGTCACCACCTCCTCGATGCGGCTGCGGATGCCGGACACGTTGCCCGCCACCTCGTTGGCCGCCCGGGCGCTGCCCTCGGCCAGCTTGCGCACCTCCTCGGCCACCACCGCGAAGCCGCGGCCGTGCTCGCCGGCGCGCGCGGCCTCGATGGCGGCGTTCAGGGCCAGCAGGTTGGTTTGCCGGGCGATGGCCGTGATGGTTTCCACGAACCGGTCAATCTGCAGCGACGCCTGCTCCAGCTCCGTCACCTTGGCGGCGCTGTCCGTGACCGCCTCGCGGATCTCCAGCAGCCGCTGCAGGGCCGAGCCCACCTCCTGCCGGCTCTGCGCCGCCACCAGGTAGATCTGCTCGCTGAGCGAGGTCACCATCTGCGATGCGTTGACGATGTCGCCGGAGCGGCGGCCCATCTCCTCCAGGGCCTCCTTGGTGGCCTGCAGCCCCTGCGACTGCGTCTCGGCGCCACTGGCGATGCCCACCATGGCCGTGGCCACCTCGCCGCTGGATGCCGCGACCTCCTCGCTGATGCTGCTGAGGTCGCTGGCGAAGTTGCTGATGCGCTCCGCCGTGGACACCGTCTCGCCCACGATGGTGCGCAGCTGCCCGGCCGTCTGGTCGAACGCGCCGGCCAGGGCCGCGAACTCCACCGTCATGGCGCCGCGCCGCTCGTCCAGCCCCTCGCGCAGGTCGCCCTGGCCCAGGCGCTCGGCGGCGCCCACGAGCGACGAGAGCGGGTCCTGGATCCACCGCATGGCGCGGTAGATGAGCGCCGCCGTGCCCAGGGCGGCCGTGATGGCCATCACCAGCAGGATGAGCTCCCACTGGCGCGTCTCGCGCCGCAGCTGGGCGGCCGCCGTGCTCACCTTTTCCGCCTGCGTGGCGCTGATCTCGCGGATGGCCTCTTCCAACTCCTGGGTGCGGGGGCGCACGGCGGCCACGCGGGCCAGGGCGCCGGCGCGGTCGCCCACGTCCACCTGCGCGTGGGCCAGAGCGTACTCCACCTCGATGCGCTGGTGGGCCTGCTCCACGGCCGCGATCTTCTGCTGCTCGTTGGACGTGAGGCCCGTGAGGTCCTTGTACTGGCGGCGCTGCTCGTGCGCGCGGCGGCCGAACTCCGCGAACGCCTGCTCAAAGCGCGGGTCCGGGGTGACCAGGTACCGCTCCCCGGCGGCGATCTGGTTCAGGATGAGCGACTCTAGCGCCGTGCCGATCTCGGAGCTGCGGCGCAGGTCGGCCAGGCGGCCCTGCATGTCGCTGCTCACCCGTTCCAGGCTGAACGCGGAGATGCCGGCGCCCAGCAGCACCAGCGCCACGATGACGGCGCCGCCGATGCGCAGGCGGTTCTGCAGCCGCGACCACACGCCGCCGGCGGACTGGCTCCACCGCGCGCTCATCGGCCGGCCTCCGGGAGGGAGATCGTGCCGCCCTGGATCACTCCCATCGTGAACCGCTTGTCCACCGGGTCTCCGTGTTCATCGAATTTCACAGTCCCCGCCACGCCCTCGAAGGCGGGTGCGCCTTCCCGTCCGTCCCGCCCCACACCGGCCAGCCAGTCGCGGATGGCGCGCGGGTCGCGGTGCCCCTCCTCCAGCGCCCGGGCCAGCAGCCGCACGGCGTCGTACGCCAGCGCGGCCTGCGAATCGGGGTCCTCGCGGTACCGTGCACGGTAGCGCTGCACGAAGGCCCGCGACGAGTCCGACATCTGCGGATGAAAGAGCACGCCCACGGCCGTGCCGTCGTAGCGCGCGCCCATGGCCGCCAGCCCCTCGATGCCGTCGCCGCCCACGAAGCGCGCGGCCAGCCCCACCTCCTGCGCCTGCCGGATGGCCCGCGCGGCGGGCTCCTGCAGCCCGGCCACGAACACCAGGTCCACGCCCCGCGCCTTCATCCGCTGCAGGTACGGGCGAAAGTCGTTCGTATCGTCCAGGAACGGGTCCATGGCCGCCACCTGCGCGCCGGCCGCCCGCAGGGCCGCCGCGAAGTTGCGGGCCAGCCCCTGGCCGTAGTCGTCGTTGGCGTACAGGATGGCGATGCGCCGGCCCATCCCCTGCGCCGCGCGGGCCAGGGCGACGGCGTTGGCGCTGTCGCTGCTGGCCACGCGGAAGATCCAGTCTCCCAGCCGGCTGATGTCCGGGCTCGTGGCACTGGTGGCCACGGCGGGAAGGTTGCCCTCGTAGCGGGTGGCGGCCTGGATGGTGGCGCCGCTGTACACGTGGCCTACCACGGCCAGCACGCTGCCGTCCTGCACCAGCGAATCGGCCACGTCGATGGCCGTCTCGGGGTCGCCCCGGTCGTTCACCAGGCGCAGCACCAGCCGCGCGCCGCCGAATGCGTTGCGGGCGTTCAGCTCCTCCACGGCCAGCTCGGCGCCCATGCGCGAGCGCACGCCGTACACGTCCGGCTTGCCCTCGGTGTCCGTCAGCGGGACGGCCAGGCCCAGCGTGAGCGTGTCGCCGCCTCCCCCGCCCCCCGCGCGGGCGCAGCCGGCGACGGCGGCGAGGCCCAGCGCCGCCAGGGCGGCACGGCGTGCGGCGTTGCGTACGGGCCGCGCGGGACGCGGCGCCCGGCCGGGTTCGTCAACGGACATCGTTTGAAACCGGGGGACGTGGAGCAGTGTGGAGCAGAACGAGGGAGAGTGGCCCAAGCTAGGCACGCGCCAAGAAGTTGTCAACGACGCACTCCGGCCACGTTGCCGCCCGCCGGCCCCCCTGCTACGTTGCGCGCCATGCGATCTGCCTGCAACAACGCCTGTTTGCGCGGCGCGGCGCCCTTCGCGCGCGCGTGGAGGCGCGCGTGAGCGCCGCGCGCGCCGGACAAGAGGAAGAGGCCCAGGACAAAAAGCCCGACCGGGCCCTGCTGCGCCGGCTGGTGGGCTACCTGCGCCCGTATCGCCTGTCCGTGGCCGTCTCGCTTCTGCTGCTGTTCGCGGGCGCGGCGCTGGAGCTGGCGGGCCCGTACCTCACCAAGGTGGCCCTGGACCGGGCGCTGCCCGGGCGCGACGTGGGGCTGCTGGGACGGCTGGTGCTGGCGTACGTGGGCGCGCTGGTCCTCGCCTTCTTTTGCGAGTACGCGCACACGCTGCTCACCACCTGGCTGGGGCAGCGGGTGATGTACGACCTGCGGGTGGAAGTGTTCGCCCACCTGCAGCGGCTTTCCCTGCGCTACTTCGACAAGAACCCCGTCGGGCGGCTGATGACCCGCGTCACCAACGACGTGGAGCAGCTCAACGAGGCGTTCTCGTCCGGCCTGGTGACCATCTTTGGCGACGTGTTCACGCTGGTGTTCATCCTGGGGATGATGCTGCAGCTGGACTGGCGCCTGGCCCTGGTCACCTTCACGGTGCTGCCGCTCGTGGCCGTGGCCACCTTCGTCTTCCGCGGGCTCATCCGCAAGGCCTACGGCGACATCCGCGTGCGGCTGGCGCGCATCAACGCGTTCACGCAGGAGCACGTGAGCGGCATCCGCGTCGTCCAGCTGTTCGGGCGCGAGGACCGCACGTTCTCGCGCTTCCAGGCCGTGAACGCGGACCACCTGGAAGCCAACCTGCGCTCCATCACCTACTACGCGCTGTTCTT
>NZ_DASURI010000049.1:0-24534 GCF_036280135.1 Longimicrobium sp. | reverse complement strand
GGATGGCCCGCGAGGCTGTGCTCCGTGCGCTCCACGAGCTCCCAGTCCTGGTACGCCTGCCGCAGCTGGTCCACCTGCTGGTCCACGTAGCCGGACAGCGAGAGGGGCTCCGTCACCACCTCCGACAGCACGTTCAGGTTCTCGCGAAAGGTGTCCGCGTCGCCCGAGAGCGGCGACACCGCCATCCATCTCAGGGCCCCCATGTCCTGCCGTACCTCCCAGTCCGGCGGCGCCGAGACCCGGAACGCCAGGGCGTAGGCGTGGGGCACGAGCGCCGGCTCCTGGGCCGCGGCGGGCACGGCCGCGAGCGCGAGGACGAGGGAGATGGAAAGAACGCGCATGATGACGGAAGGGCTGAATGTGAGGCGCCGCCGCCCCGCGGGGGTGCGGAACGGCGGCGTCAGGGCGAACAAGGCATCGGGTGGATGCCCGAGGGCACCTACGGCAGCCGCAGGTTGCGCAGGAAGTCCACGAAGTTTACCCGGTTGGTCTCGAACGGGCCCGACAGGCCCACGTACGCCACGGCCAGGGGGCCGCGCGCCGTGCGGATGAACACCACCTCCTTGCTCAGGTCCGCGGCGTCGTCGCGGGCGCGGTACGCCGTGGCGCCGGCCAGGGGCGACTCGGCGAGCACGTTCTCGCGCGTCACGCCCACCTGCGCCAGCCAGAACTCCTCGAACGCCGCCGGGTCCTGCCCGGGCGCCGACACCAGCAGGATGGTGGCCTGCGACGCGCCCTCCTGGTTCTTGTTGTCGCCGAACAGCGTGGAGATGGAGGCGAGCTCCGTGGGGCCGCCGTTGACCTCCGCCCGCTGCAGCGAGCCGATCATCCAGTAGTACGGCACCTGCGCCGTCCACCCGCCGCTGTCCGACGACACGCGCAGCAGGGGCGGGGCGAACTCCAGGCGCATGCCGGCGGGCACGCCCGGCGCCGCGCCGATGGCGTCTTCCGGGCTCAGCGGCAGGCTGCGCGCGATGTCCGCCGCGCCATACACGCCCAGCGACGCGGCCAGCTCGAACAGCTGCGCCAGGTCCGCCGGGTCGAACTGGGGGTTCTGCCCCAGCTGCGCGAAAAAGTCCTGCCGGGCGGCGCTGCCGATGACGAAGTACAGCCGCTCGCGCGTGGCCAGCAGCTCGTCGTGGCTGGCGCCGCTGGCCGTCTTCATCCAGTTCACTAGGTCCTGGCGCTCACGCTGGATGGCGCTGCTGTCCAGGGACGCGCTGCTGATGAGGGGAAGCGGATCGAACGCCTGCTCCTGTGCGACGACGGGGCGGGCCACGGCCAGCAGGATGCCGGCAATGAGGAGACGACGAATCACGGGGACCTTCAGGCTGGTGGATCGGGGGATGCCGGTCCGCGCGGGAGTGAGGGTGCGCGGCCGATCGCACCAAAGCTCGCCGACGGCGTACGGATCGCGCAAGTCCTTCCCCCGCAATTTCATCCACCGCTCAGGATTCCGGCCAGGCGGTCCCCTTCGCCCGTGCACGCCACCCGCCGCGCCGTCACGTGCTCCGTG
The DNA here is from genome assembly GCF_036280135.1 of Longimicrobium sp. GTDB lineage: Bacteria > Gemmatimonadota > Gemmatimonadetes > Longimicrobiales > Longimicrobiaceae > Longimicrobium. Next base: position 23,018 of record NZ_DASURI010000049.1, on the reverse strand, counting down.
CCGTATCCGCCCCCGGCGCCGGAGTACGTGAACATGCGTCCCCTCAACCCGTCCGCCGTGGGCGCGAAGTCGATGTACGCGCCGTCGGGCGAGCCGCATTCACTCGGACCGGGTCCGCGAGGGCGCGGTGTCGCATGGGGCGGGGCAGCCGTGCGCCAGGGCGTCGGAGTACAGTACGGCAAAGCCCAGCGCGCCGTGCAGCCGGCGCATGGGCCGCCGGCTCCCCGGCCGGGCGCGCGCCCACTCGCGCGCGGACACGACGACGTCCTCGCGGCGCCCCTCCACGTCCACGACCAGCTTGAACGACTCGGGGCTGCGCGCGCCCGCCTCGCGGTACTCGCGGTAGTCCAGCGCGACCACCGTCACCGGGACCACGTCCTCGCGGCGCGCGCGCTCGTGGTTCAGCCGGCTCGCGGCGAACAGGGCCAGTGCCAGCACGCCCGCGAAGGCCAGGAACCCGGCGGACGACGCTTCGCGGGCGGCCGTCGCGCGCTCCTCCGGGCCCCGCAGGAGAAACAGGTTGCGCCGCGGATCGGCGAGCCGGCGCACCATCCGCCCCGCCCACCACGCCGGCAGCGAGGCGGCCGCGAGCACCATCAGCACGAAGCGCGTGCCGTACACCGTGTTCTCCATCCAGTCCAGCTCGAACAGCAGCGCGAGCACGCCGGGAAAGAACAGGCCCATCGAGACGAGGTTTACGATCAGCTTGCGCACACGCGCCGCGGGACGGAGAAGACCACGATCGGGATCCATGCATCTTCATCGATCCCATGCGGTTGTTCCTGACGCACCGCGCCGCGCGCCGGTTTCATCCGCCGCATCCGCATCGTCATCCGGTCGTCTACAGAAAGGATCGCACACGGGGCCTTCGGCCAACGGGATCAACGGTGACTGCTCGAAGAACAAACCGTTGACTCCGTTGGCCGCAGGCCCCGTGTGAGAATGCCGTTCAACCTGCCCGTGGCGGACCGGTGTCAGGCGGCGAGGGCCGGCGCGGACCCGGCCGTGACCTGGGCCGCGGCGTGCTGCATGACCGACGCGACCAGGCCGTAGGTTTCCTCCCAGGCGTCGTGCACGGCGGGGGTAAAGGCGTCGCCCAGGCCCTGCTCCAGCGTCCACAGCAGCGCCTGGCCCACCGTGTGGTAGTGCGCGTCCTGCACGCCGTAGCCCGCGTGGCGCCGGCCCAGTGTCTCCAGCGCGGGAACCAGCTGGTCCAGCCGGTCCAGGCTGCGCACGGCGATGGTGAGCGTCTGCATCAGCTTCTTCTTCTGCTCGCCCAGGTCCGTGGCGGGAAAGAGCGGGCGCAGCGCCGGGTCCAGCGTGAACAGGCGGTCGTAGAACAGCGTGGCGGCCACGTCGGCGATGGGCTCCACCTGCGTCCAGCTGTCCTGCACCAGCTGCTTGGTCTGCGCGTCCATGATCATCCTCTCCGGTTTATCCGTCAGCGCCGCGGTACGCGGTGCGATTGAGGAGGATGATACGCGTCGTCGCGAGGCGGGGCCTGGGTCGATTGACCCGGACGGCCGAAGATGCCGCTACGCGTCGTCCGCGAACCGGAACGGCGCGCCGCCCACCAGCTGGTCGCTCGTGACGGTGGGGCACCAGCGGCGCTCCACGTGCGCGACGGTCTGCGCCGTGCCCCAGGCGTGGCCGCGCGGGTCGCGGTGAAAGGAATCCGTCAGGTCGCGGATGAGCACGGGGCGCTTGCCCAGGTACACCAGCTGCCGGATGCCGTACGGCCGGCCCAAGACCGTCCGATTACAAGAACAGGCGGCGGATGAGGTACAGGGAGTGGAACCATACCTCGCGGGCCAGGAACGGCGCCTTGCTGCGCCAGGATCGATACCGCGTGGTGGGCGTGGGGGCGGGATGCGCGTCCAGGCCCAGGTCGCGCGCCATGGTGACGGCGCGGCGCATGTGCAGCGGATCGCTCACGATCAGCACGCGGGCGGGCGGCGTGGCGGCCAGCAGCGCCCGCGCCTCCACGAGGTTCTCGTAGGTGATGGTGGAGCGCGTCTCGATGGCGATGCGCTCGTCCGGGACGCCCGCGCGGAGTGCGTAGCGCCGCGCCGCCTCGGATTCGGCCAGGCGGTCGCCGGCGCCCACGCCGCCCGTGAAGACGATGCGCCGTACGCGGCCGCGGCGGTACAGGTCCACGGCGTGGTCGATGCGCGCCGCAAAGACGGGCGAAGGCACCGTGTCGCGCACGGCCGCGCCCAGCACGATGGCCACGTCCGCCGGCGCGGGATCGTGCCGCCGCCCGTACGCGTTGATCCGCCATGCCAGTCCCGCGCTCCACAGCACGGCGGCGGAGACCAGACCCAGCAACATCCGCGCGATGGTCTTCCGTGGGGTGCGTCGCTTCATGCCCGGAGTCGATGCCGGTTGCGGACGACGGATAGTCTGATCGGGCAAACGATGCGCCGCTCGGCCGGATCCAGAAAGCAGTTGTTTCCTGAGGGGCCCTCATGGAACTTGACCGCGCCGGATGCGTGCGGCCCCGAAGGATCTTCCCGACTCGGCTGGGACCCAGTCCAGCGGCGAAGTCCCTGCCCCGCGAAGGAGATCCTTCGGTCGCGCTCATAGTCTCGTGAACAGGCGAGTTCTGCGCAGCGCTCCCTCAGGAAATCAACTCCGACGTGCAGTGTTTTTGTGGATCGGGATAAGCGACGCAGGGCATTCGCTCCACCCTTCATCGTGAGGCGGCCTCCCGCTGGAGAACGTCGATCCGGACCAGCCTTATCAGGCCGGAAAGTTTTACGATGCTGCACAACTTTGGACGCGCATAAACCAGAATTGGGCAGTGACATCAATTCAAGATCTTCATAATAATTCTCCTTTTCCGGCACATAAACACATCACAACACACCACTTCTGCGTCTTCTGGCTGTGATGCCCTAGAGCGGCCTTTTACCTGCTCAACGAGGGGGCTCCCGAACAGTCGTGATCGTCCATCCACTCCCTCGACGCAGGAGTCCCATGCCCAGACCCCGCCTCACCCTGATCCTCGCCGCGGCACTGTTGCTCGCCGGCTGCGGCGACGAGATCACCCGGCCCGCCTCGCCCAGCGCCGCGACCGCCGACCAGCCGCTGCTGAGCGTCCTGCCGGACTCCAAGTCCGCGACGACGGCGCAGGGCGGCCCGTTCAACCTGCGCTCCGGGCCGGGCACGGGCTACAGCATCACCGGCAGCCGCGACGGAAACACGGCCGTGACCATCACCTGCACCTCGCGCGGCGAGAGCGTCAGCGGCTACTACGGCACCAGCCGCGTGTGGGACAAGCTGGCCAACGGAAGCTGGATCACCGACACCAACGTCTACACGGGCACGGACGGCCCGGCGGCGCGCCCCTGCATCCGCAACGACTATCCGTACGCCAGCTCCAGCACCAGCGGCGTGGATGCCTGGAACTTCTACAACCGCCAGTGCACCTCGTTCGCGGCGCACCGCATCAACTGGAACGGCACGCGCACGGGCAAGACGTTCACCAACTACTACCTGGGCGAGCACTTTGGCGACGCGCACCTGTGGGACGACGCGGCGCGCGCATCCGGGGTGGCCCTCTACGCCAAGCCCGCCGTGGGCCGCATCGCGCAGTGGAACCGAAACTCCGGCGGGGCGGGCGGCTACGGGCACGTGGGGTACGTGGCCGACGTCTACGCCGACGGCAGCTTTCTGCTGGAGGAGTACAACTGGGCGACGGCGTACGGGTACGGCACCCGCCGCATCTACCCCGGCAGCGGGTCCTGGCCCAGCAACTTCATCGACTTCTGAGTGCCAGGTGCCGAGTACCAAGTGCCAAGTGCCGAGTGCCAAGTGCCAAGTGCCAGGTGCCAGGTGCCAAGTGGCATGACCATCGGGCGCTGACGCTGCGCGCTGCTCGGCCAGTGTAGTGATATGACCGCACACGAGCCCGGCCGGCGATGACTCCGCCGGCCGGGCTCATGGCATCCGTCTTTCAACCTCCCCCAGGGGTTATTGGGGGAGGTGCGAGCCTGGGCGAGCGGAGGGGGCGCCCGCACGGGGCCGGCGGCAAGCTCGGGACCCGCCCGGCGTAGCCGATCGAAGGACGCTCAGCGACACCGTCCCTTCAACATCTCCCATCCGGCTCCGGGCCTACGACTCGGGCTGGTGCGGAAAGTCCTCGGGGCCCAGGATGCGGCGCACCTCCACCTCGCCGTTCCAGCCGGGCCAGTGCTCGCGGTGCATGTTCATCAGCCACACGGCGCCCTGCACCGCCTCTTCTTCCGTGGCCGCCTCCACGATGCCGAAGCCGCCCACGACCTCCTTGCCCTCCGCGTACGGCCCGTCCATCACCGAGACCGTGCCGTCTGCCAGGCGCACCACTGTGCTGCGGTGGATGGGCGCCAGGCCGCCCGTCTCCAGCAGCGTGCCCGCGGACTGCGCCTGGACCTGCGCCCGGCCCATGGCCTCCAGGAACCCCGGCGGGGGCGGGCCGCAGTCCTCGGGGCAGCGGACGAGGTTGATGAATCGCATCGGTGCTTCTCCACGTGTTTCGGGGTCCAGCGGGCGCGTCGTTCGGACCTGCGGACGCCCGCTCCATCCCTGCGACGAACGAGCCCCGCCGAAATCGACACGGCCGGCAGATGATATTTCGGAGTCGGACGTCCGGACCGTCCGCACCCGCGCCCTCACACGACGATGTCGTCGTACGAGCGCAGCGGGATAACGGTCTGCCGGTCCATCTCCAGCGTGCCGGCGGCGCCGCCCTTGGCCAGGTGATCGTTGTCGCGCAGCACGGGGAACTTGAGGCCCGTGCGCTTTTCCACGTTGCGGATGGTGGTCTGCACCTCCTTCACGTCCAGGAACGCCTCGAACCCGGGAAGCGAGGTGATGTCGTCCTGGCTCAGGATGAACGCCGTGGCCGAGAGCGTTCCGTCCTCGCGCACCAGCGCGCACACCTTCCAGAACTCCAGCGGAACGCGGACGGGCGCGTCCATGAACTCGTTCCGGTACTTGGGATCCCTGGCCGAGAACAGGGGGCCCGTGATCACGCTGATCCGCAGCTTGTCCTTCTTTGCCTTGCGCTCCAGCAGGAACTGCTCGATCCCCTGCCAGCGCGCCGTGGTCTGGTTAAAGCTGGACAGCTGCAGGCAGCAGTTGGTGAAGTGGAACGTGTCCGCCAGCGCCTTGAGCGCCTCCTCGCGCGTGCCCCACGCCACGTCCAGGTAGCGCGTGAGGTGCCCGCGATCCGTCTTCTTGGCCGCGTACAGGTCCTCGCCGCACTGAAAGACGGGCCGTTTGGGGTCGTCGATGCGCGGATCGATGTACCAGTCGTCGTCCTTGCGCTCGGGGAGCGGGGGCCGGCGCATGCCGTCCACGTTGGCCGCGCTGTACCAGGCGAACCGGCGTTTGGCGTTCATCACCAGCGAATAGTGATGGTAGGCCAGCACGTGCTCGTCGCCGTTCACCCGGTACTCCGGCGGCACCGTGACCGAGTCGGCCTTCATCTTTGCCGAAAGCACCGGCAGGGGCACGGCCACGTCCAGGAAGTCGGGATCGTACCCCTTACGCGCGGCCCAGTCCACGTCCACCACCAGCTTCTCAGTCCGCACGGGCCCGGCGCCGGCCCCGGACGGATCGGCGGGGCGCGGATCGGCCGGGCGCGGGTCCGCGGGTGCCGGGGCGCCGACGGACACGCCCGGCGACGCAACTTCTCCCAGCGACACGGTGATGGTGAGCGGCACCGTCACGGAAACGCTGCCCGCCGCGGGCACGGCGATCCCGCCCGTGATCCCGCCCGGACCGGCGGCCGGTGCCGGCGCGGACGACGGCCCGGCGCTGCCGCGCGCGAGCTCCACCGGGTTGGGCGCCGCGTCACCCAGCGCCACGTCCAGCGCGTCGCGGGCCGCCGGCCCCAGGGGCGCCGCGTTCAGCGCGGCCACCAGCGCCGAGGTGCGGGCGCCCTCGTTGGCGATCCACTTGATGAGGGCCGGGTCGTCGCGGTCCTCGTCCCACGGGTTGCCGTCCACCTTGCAGATGCGGTCGCCGTCCATCAGCGGGACGCCGGAATGGTGCAGGGCGATGATCTCCCACTGGTCGTTGAAGCAGGGCGAGCCTGAAGACCCGGGCTCCGTATCCGTGGTGTAGTACAGGAAGTCCGGCTTGCCCGTGGGGATGTCGATCACCTCGTTGTTGCGCAGGGCGATCTGCTTGAGCCCGCCGCGGGGATGCTGGATGATGTTGATGGGATCGCCCTTTTCCGCCTTGCCCAGCGTGGGGATGAGCTTCATCCACGGGTAGCGCGAAAGGGGCTGTCCGCGGCCCGACGTCTCCGCCACGCCCACGACGGTAAAGTCCAGCGTGGGATCGGTGACGAAGAACAGCCCGGGATCCAGGCGAAACGCGTGCACGGGCAGCAGGTCGCCCGAGACGTTCTCCTGGTAGTCGAACTGCGCCTCGGCCAGCAGGGCATCGTCGGGGGAGCGCAGGACGTGGTTGTTGGTCATCAGCAGCCGCGGGCCCACCAGCACGCCGCTCCCCGCCGCGGACCCGATGCGGATGCGGCAGATGGCCCGCGCCACGGCCACGGCCAGCTCCAGGTAGTTGATGTCGCGCAGGTCGCTGGAGCCGATGATGCGCTCCTGCGCGAGCATGGCCAGCGTCTCGGACGAGCTGCGCCGCGCGCCGTTGGACTCCGCCTCCGTGACCACGGCCCGCGCCCGCTCGTGCGTGAGCGATGTCTTGAGGTACGTCTTGCGGTTGTCGGCCGGCGCCTCGGCCGCCTCCGTGAACGCAAAGGTCTCCGGCAGCGCGCGGTCCTTGTACCGCAGTGCGGCCGTGCGCGCCTGCTGCAGGTCCAGCATCCGGTCGCCGGGATACGCGGTTTTCATGGCGTGCGTGGGGAAGAAGGAGGGGGTGCCGGGGTCCGCGGCGTGCGCGGCGACGGGCGGAGCGGACGTGCGGAGGGCGCGGGATGCGCGTCGGCAGGCGGACGGCACCGCGCACGATGCGCCACAAGGTATGCGGATTCCGCGCACGTCACAAGCAGAATCCGGGGCGGGCGGAGACCGCTCCGCCCGCCCCGGAATTGCGCGGCACCATCGGCTCCAGGATGCTGTTGTTCCGAGTCCTTCACCGGCTGCGCCGACCTGTGGGATGAAAGCCGCTGTTCAACCTCCCCCAGCAGTTTTGGGGGAGGTGGGCGAGCTCCGCGAGCCCGGAGGGGGCGCTCGCGCGGAGGCCGCTGCACGCCCAGAGCGAACCCTGAGTTTTATTCAGCGAGCGAGGGACCACGAAGGTCCGGGGCGAACTGCGCGAGCAGGTGCCTCACGTTCTCCGGCGTGATCATTCGCCCCACGAGCCGGAACGGGACGCGCTCGCCGTGGATCAGGGCCAGCGTGGGCACGGTCTTGATGCGCCGCCGGTCCGCCTCCGCGCGGCCGCCGTCGTCTTCGATGTCCCAGCGCTCCAGCGGCAGCCCCACCGCGGACGCGATCTGCTCCACGACGGGCGACTTCTCGTGGCAGACGCCGCACCACGGCGCGTGAAAGTAGGCGAGGTGCATCAGCTTCGGCGCGGGCTCAGGGCAGCGAGGAGACGAAACGGCGGATGACGCGCCGCGACGCTTTCAGGATCCGCTAGGAAAACGTAGTGCCCGGCGTCGGGAAACTCGACTACGCGGTTCCGCGGATGGCTGCCGAACCGGGCCCGCTGCGCCGCCGTCCCTTGGCACGGAAAGGACGGCGTCGAGCGCGGGCTTGGGGCTTCCATCCCGCTCCCACAGCAGCGGATAGTTGGTTCGCCCGGGGACGGGATAGTCGTTCTTCCACGACATCCCGTCGTGCACGCCCCACAACGTCACCCGGTCGATCGTTTCGCGCCGGCCGTGGAAGATGCGGAACAGCTCCGCATAGCGATCAGCCAGCTGGCGCTGCACGTCCGCCGGCAGGCCGTCGCGGTACGGGTCCAGGTACGCCTTCCACTCCTCCAGTTGGAACTGCGGATGGCTCATCCCCGTGCCGATGATCTGCCCCTCGCGGGTCAGCGGCAGCACGTCCACGTCCAGCTCCGTGATCATCACCTTCACGCCTAGCGACGCGAACGAGTCGATGGCGGCCTCGATGTGCTCCGTCCGCGGATAGTGGAGGCCCCAGTGCCCCTGCATCCCCACCCCGTCGATGCGGATGCCCTCGCGCCGCAGCATCCGGATCATCCGCATGATGCCGTCGCGCTTGGCCGGGCGCCACGCGTTGAAGTCGTTGTAGTACAGCTCCGCGTCCGGCGCGTACCGGCCGGCAAAGCGGAACGCCTGCCGCACCAGCTCGTCGCCGTCGCCGCCCATGGCGTTCACCCACGTCGTGGGCCGGTACGAACCGTCCTCGGCGATCACCTCGTTGACCACGTCCCACGCGTGGATGCGCCCCGCCACGGCCTGGATGTGGGCGCGCAGCCGCTCCGTCTGCGCCTCGCGCGTGTTCGGGTTCCCGTGCGCGTCCGTAAAGAACCAAGCCGGCGTCTGGTTGTGCCAGACGAGCGTGTGGCCCACGATGAACATGCCGTGCCGCTCGCCGAACTCCACGAACGCGTCCGCCGGACCCCAGTTGAACTCGCCCGGCCGCGGATTGACGACCTCCGCCTTGAGCACGTTCTCCGCCGTGATGGTGTTGAAGTGGCGGAGGGCGATCGCCTGCCCGATGGAGTCGCGGCCCGAGACGATGGCCTCGTTGACGGCCGTGCCCATCCGCCAGGCATCCGCGTACGCGTCCCGCAGCGTCGCCTCGGCCGATGCGGTCGGCGCGCGGCCCGCGTGCGCGCATCCGCCCAGGACGAACGCCACGCTTACCGTGCGAAGGACGCGCTTGATCAGCGGGACGCGCGGGGTGGATGGACGAACGCGCACAGGCGGCTCCCGGGCTGAGATGAAACGACGCGCGTCCGCCGCGGCAGCCAGGGCGGCAGCACGACGGACGCAGTCATCTTATCTCTTTGCCGCCTCCGCTGCGAGAGGCCGGTGCCGTCCCGCGCGCATCCCCTCGAATCTCCGCCCGTGCTGTCGTTCCGAGCGAGGAAGGCGCCGGCGCGGACCATCCCCCCGCGCGGAGCCATGGGCGCCTTCCGGCCGAAGAATCTGGTCGCGCCGCGCACAGACCCCGCCCGTCCCGGACTCAGCGCGCGGGCGGGACCACACATTCCGGCAACCCGATTCTTCGGCCGGCCGGCGCCCGATGCATCATGGCAGGGGCCAGTTCTCAGCCGGCGCCGGCCGACCTCAGAGTGACAGCAATGGGGGAGGAACGACTCCGGAACCACTCGAAGACCGCGTCAGGGAGCCGGGTCGCCGGGCGTGGCGAGCTCCGCCTCCCACAGGCCCTCGTAGCGCAGCACGCGGCCGAACGCGTCCGTGTCCAGCCGCGCCGTGAACGGCTCGCCGTCGCCCTCGATGTGCGCGCGGTAGCGGTACGCCCGCTCCGCCTCGCGCGTGTAGATCTGCTCCAGCGCCTCCAGCCGAAGCTCGGGAAAGCGCAGCCACGCGCTGCGCACGGGCGCGGACGCGCCGACGGCCAGCGCCAGGCGGCGGATGGGCAGCGTGTTGGTGGCCGGCGTAAAGCCCAGGTCCACGTCCATGGCGCCGGCGAGCTCGGGGAGCGGATGCCCGTCCCGCGTCCACTGCCCCGCCCCGTCCGCCGCGAGCTCGAAGCGCACGGGGCGGCCGTCCATCTCACCCTCGATCCGCGCGGCGCGGGTGCGCCAGGCATCGTCGCAGTCGATCCGGTAGCGGAGCCGCGCGGGGACGCCGTCCTCCTCCACGTCCAGCTGCCCCGTGAGGCGCCAGCCGCCGGCGGTCTGCTCCACGCGCGCGTCTTCGCGGCCCGGCACGTCCAGGCGACGCCAGCGTACGCGCGATTCCGACGGAAACGGGACCAGCGACATGGAGCCTCCTCTGCCAGGACCTGCGGTTGCACGCGATCGTGTCCACCGCGGCGCGTCCGTTCATCCCCCGCGCGCCGGCGGGTGGATTTCAGAATGCCCGCGTGGCGCCGGAAGTTCCCGGGGCCGCCTCGCGCGTCAGCGGGCCACGAGGTAGACGAGCACCTCGCTGTCCGGCGGGATCTCGCCATCGTACGTCACGGCAAAGTCCCAGGCGCCCAGCTCGGTCCTTCGCAGCTGCCAGGCGCTCCGGGGCTTCTGCCCCTCCTGGCGCACGACGACAAGGGGCATGAGTCCCTCCGGCACCGGATCCACGTACAGGCGCAGGTCCAGCTGATCGCCCACGCGCGTCATCTCGCGCAGGTCCCGCAGCCAAAAGCGGATCGCCGGGCGCGACGCCAGGGTGTGCCGGGCGGGATCCACCGTGTACCGCCGGCTGCACAGCGGCTCGCCCGTGCAAAAGGTCACCGGCTGGCGCACCGGGTCGCCCAGTTCCCCCAGCAGGAACACGGCGAGCAGGGCGTCGGGCCGGTCCGTCCCGCAGCCGGCGTCGCGCGGCGCCCGCGGGGGCGGCTGGCGCCGCACCTCGGTGATGTCGAAGCCGTGGCGCGACTGGACGTCTCCCTTTACCACGTACAGCGTGCCCGAGTCCTGGGCCGTGAACGCGTTCCAGGCCGAAACAGCGCAGCCCGGGTCCAGCACGGCCGCGTCGCCAAGGCGGCGCAGGTCCCGCACGGTGGCCCGCAGCGTGTCCGCCTGGAACGCGTCCCGCATCCGCACCACCGCGGTGACCTGGATGGAATCTCCCGGCCGGTACCACCGTGGCGCCTCCCGCTCCCACGGCCGTGGCCCGGAGCGGGCGACGTACCGCGGACGGACGTCGCAGTGGACCCGGGCGGCGGCACCCGGCGCGGCGTCCAGCACGCAGCGGCTCGTCCATCCCGGGTAGGTGCCGCCTCCGTAGCCCGGAGGCCAGTCCGCCAGGTAGTCCCCCGCGGGATACAGGACCACGCGGTTGCCCTCCGTGCGGTGCAGGCGGGGCACGAACAGACGCAGCACGCCCGGCGCGCGCTCGCAGCCCGGCCCGGCGATCCGCCCCGCGTCCGCCCCGTCGATCATCGTTCGGCCCAGCCCCTGAAAGGCGCCCCGCAACGCCCGGGCCGCGCGCCCATGGTCCTCTTCGTCCCCGCCGTTCACCAGGCAATACGGCTGCTCCAGCCAGGGGGCCAGCACGCGCATGTACACCAGCCGGCGAAAGACCGCCGCGTAAACGCTGTCGCGCTGCTCCGCCGCGAGGGGCGCCGCGACCGCCGGCAGCGTGTGCCACCGGCCGACGAGCGAGTCCGCGCCGAACGCGTGGGGGCGGTACGTCCAGCGCAGCTCCGAAGGGAGCGTGTCCACGCGCGCGTCGGTCTCCACGTGCAGGATGAACCCGCTGCGGACCGCGCGCCCGCCCCGCGTCGCGGGCTGGAACCGCCACCGGCGAAGGCCTTCCAGGGTGGTCCGGTACGCCACCGAGTCCATGCCGCCGCTGATGCTCCACGCACGCGTAAAGCGCGGGTCCACCGTCCCGTCCTCGTTGACCATGACGGTGTACTGCCCGCCGAGGGAGACGGCGAGGGAGGGCTGCGGAAGGGTGGAGTCCGACAGGAGCATGGCGCGGCGGTCCACCGCGCACGGCGCGTAGCCCCAGTCCCCGGGGCTGCTTCCGCCCGGAATGCCGGTCCAGACGGCGCACCTTCCCTGCGGCGTCTGGATCGAGTCGAACGGGCTGGGCTCCTGCGCGTGGAGCGGCGCCGTCCCGGGCAGGAGAACGGCGAGCGCGAGGACGTGGACGAGGGATCGGGGCATGGAGCGCTGGCGGTGGAGGGCTGGGAACCCGATGCCCTGACAGCGGATTCGAGACGGGATTACAGCTGTTTCCCACCCGTGCTGTCATTCTGAGCGAGGAAGGCGCCCTGCTCGGTCCATTCCTTCGCGCGGAGTCATGGGCGCCTTCCGACCGAAGAATCGGGTTGCAACCGGCACGATCCCGCCCGCGCGCCCGCCCCGAGAGCAACTCAGCGCGCGGGCGAGATCCCGCACTCCGGCGACCCGATTCTTCGGGCGGCGCCATCCAGCACGCGGATGGATCCAGACGGCGCCTTCCTCAGAATGACAGCAGGGGTGAGAAACGACGCTGGACCCACTCGAAAACCGCCCTGAGAACGCGCCAGGCGAGGCGAGCGGGACGCGCGGCGTTTACGGCGGGGCAATGGGGGACGGCGATGCGGATCTCGCGCGGCTTGCCCGCGTGGTTGATGAACCGCGCCGCGCCGCCCACGCGGAGCGCCTCCTCACCCTCCCGTGTCCCATGAACGGCGGCGTGGCATCCGAAGGTACCGGGTGCCCTGCGCTCCCGCCGCGCTACACGTGCTGGTCTACCAGGACGGGGTTTCCATCTGGATCGATGGCCATGAGGTACGCGGGCCCCGTCGTGCTCTCGTCCGCCTCGGTGACGAGCTCCACGCCCTGTGCCTTGAGCTGTCGCTGCAGCTCGCGGACGTCCGTAAAGTCGTCCACGGGTCGCGCGTCGGAATCCCAGCCGGGATTGAAGGTGAGCATGTTCTTGTCGAACATCCCCTGGAACAGGCCGATGACGTGGCCCCCGTTCTTGAGGATCAGCCAGTTCTGCGCGGGATCGCCGGCAAACGCCGTGAACCCGAACTTCTCGTAGAAGGCCCGCGACGCGGCGAGGTCCTTTACGGCCAGGCTGACGGAAAACGCGCCGAGCTGCATGGTCGCTCCTTTTCGAGCGGGGGGGAACCGGAAGAACGGGAGAGATCCGGCCGAACCGGGCAGCCAGGACCGTCACCCCGGTGGGAAAACTGCTGCACGCGCCAATATCGCCGCCGTGCACACCTTTGTCACGGCGGATGATGCGGGTCAGCCACGCGCGGCGATCCGGGGGCGTGGCGTGCCCCCGGATCTGCCACCGCGCCGGCGGGGCATCACAGCGCGGACGCGGTGATGGGGATGGCGATGCGGATCTCGTGCGGCTCGCCCACGTGGTTGATGAAGCGCGCCTCGCGGACGACGCGGAGCGCCTCCTCGTCCACCCCGTGCCCCAGCCCCTCCACGAGCACGGCCTCGCCCACGGTGCCGTCGGGGAGCACGGTGAGCTGCACGCGCACGCGGCCGTCCACGCGCGCCGCCCGCGCCGCCGCCGGCACGACGATGCGCGCGGCGAGCGCGTCCAGCCCGTCCACGAGCTCCACGGCCGGCCCTTCGCGGGGCTCCGGCTCCGGCCGCGGCGCGAGCGACACCTCCGCCGTGCCGTTCTTCTCCCGCAGGAACGCGCGGATCTCGTCCAGCGTGCGCGCGCCCGCGCGGCGCCGCTCCGCGTCCGTGACGGCGAGCGTGTCCATGGGCTCCAGGTACCACCTGCCGCCCACGTCGGTGAACTGCGTGCCGTAGCGCTGCGGCTGGCCCTGGCTCAGCAGCCAGCGGTCCAGCGTGGCCGCGGACAGCCAGCGCGCGGGCGCGCTGCCCATGCGCTCCGCCGTGCTGGCGAGCTCGTGTGCGCGGTGATAGTCGGCGGGCGTGTCGCCGTGCTGCAGCACCATGGCCGCGTGGTAGTGGTCCGCGGCCGTGCGGACGGTTCCAGCGGACAGCATCTCGCGCACCTGCCGGCGGCGGTCCGCGTCGCGCGCGTCCGTCTCGGCCGTCCACGCGACGACGCCGCGCCGGTCGGCCTGGTCCTGCGCGTAGAGGGTGGCGAGCGTGGGATTGTCCTGCAGGGTGGGCCGCAGCGCGCACGCGCCCAGCGCGGCGCACAGAAACACGACGGCCGCGCACGCGCGGCCGTTGAAGCGGGACAGTTGCATGGGAGCGAGACGAATCGGGGTGGCTGCGGCACCAGGGCGCCGGGGGGATCACGCCCTGGGATGCCGATCCGTCCGTCAGCGTTGCCGGCCGAAGGCCCGACGGGGCGGTTAACGGATGATCGTGAGTTCCTGACCGACCAACGCCGTGCTGTTGATCCAGCCTTCGCCGACTCGCGTCCGAACGCGATACCACGGCGCATCGTGGTGCACTCGCACTTCCATGACAGTAAACTCGCCGCGGGGTTTCAAATAGCGGATCGCTTCAATGGCTTTTACCGGATCAACAGGCTCAACCTCGGGAAGCAGGGGTGTCTCGCGGGACACGGCATACGTGGTCCGAATCTCCAACGCAAGCGGCGCCGCAAACCGTTTTCTTCCAGCGCTTTGGGCACCAATGGGAGATAACAGCAAGACGTCCCGTTCAATAACCCGCAAATCTCCAGTCTGCTCGACCACGCTCCCGGTGAGATTCGCGTTCCACTCTTCAAACGGGGGATTCTGGTTTACAGGCACCACGAACCGGATCTCGATGCTGTCGGAGATCCGGGAGACGGTGAAGGGCTCCCCCGCCGCAGCCAACATCCGCTGTCTCTGCTCGACTTCATCCTTCCAACGATTGTGATCCAGACGAATGTTACGGCTCCGCCGCCACGCGCCAATCGTACTCAACTCAGAGAAATACTCCACTGGATATCGCTCCGGATTACCTCGTTCCTCATAGACGCGGGAGACGCTCACCATGAGCGCCGCCTCATCTCCAAGGTCAGAGATCAGCCGCAACTCAAGCGAATCACCATGGAAATTGGCCGCGACATCAAAGGTGTCTGTGACGATGCTTCTCCCCGCTCGCCTGTAAGGGCGAACCGGCTCGTCAGACCGAAGCTCGTTCGTGGCTATGGTCTCGGCTCGCGATTCGGGTTCGTTCATGCACGCGCCCAAAACGGCAAAAGTCAGCAGATTGAGAACGTTCAAATACCTGATCATCATCCCCTCATTCCTTATTATCGATGGAACACCAGGGCTAGAGCCCGGTCGGCAACTCCAGCTCGTCCTTCATCAGCACGTCCGTGCTTACGTCGAAACGCCTTGCCACCTTCAGCACCAGCGCGGCCGTCGGCACCTTCTTCCCACTCTCCAACTCGCTGATGTAGGCGTGCGTGGCGTACCCGAGCTCCGCCGCCAGCTGCTGCAGCGTCAGCCCGTGCGCCGTGCGCAAGCCGTGCAGCTTCTCTCCGAAGCGTTGCATCAGCAGACCGCCGCTGGAAGGTTGACGCGAGGAGCACCCAGCATTAGCATTGTCTCCAATAGAGACAGGACACACCCGACCACGTCTCTATTGGAGACAGGCAAGGCAGGCTGGATGACGGGAGACCAGTGCAGGCACGGCGAGTCCGGGAGCAGTTGCAAGGGTCGGTGGGATCAGGGGGATGGTGCCGGCCACGAGCAGCCATTCTACACGCTCGCGCCAGCGCTGTCGAATATCCACACGTTCACGCGGTGAGGAACCCGATGCGAATCCACGATCCGGGCATCTCGCCCGCGCGCATGCTGGAGATGCTGGCCGACCGCTTTGGAGCGTTCGAGGCGATCGCGCACGCCTCCATCAAGCTCGCGCGGCACGTGCCCGAGCCGGAGCTGTCGATGGACATGCTGGTGGCGGAGGCCGTGCTGGAGTTCGGCGACGGCCTGCGCACGGCGGTAAAATCCGCGGGCGAGTGGAATCGCGAGGACGCGGCCTGACGAAGCGCGTGGCCGAGAATCAACTCACCGACGCGCGCCCAGCCCGCGCCCCCCGGGCCGCGCGAGCTGCGCCATGAACGTTGCCGTGGTCTCCCATGATTCCGGCATCGCCGCGGCCACGGCTCATCATGCCTTCCGCGCCGAGGCGTCGGCCGCGGCGCGGTCCGCCGTGACGAGCGCCACGATGTCCGCCACCACGTCCGCGAGCTTGCGCGCCGACAGGCTGCGCGTGTACGCCGGGGCTTCCGGGCGCTTGCGGGCATGGTACAGCGCGACGATCTCGGCCTTTTTCCAGTCCTTCTTGAGGGTGAGGGGCGTGATCGTTTCCTGCTCCGGGTAGAACGCGAACCCTTCCACCCGCGCGTCGATCACCGGCCGCGGATCCCCGGTCAGCCCGAGGGAAGGCAGACGCGCCTCGCAGTCAGCCGCCGTGCGCAGGACGATGAGCTCGGTTCCCGTGTCCAGCAGGATCGGGAACTTGGGTTTCCGAAAGAAGTAGTTGATCCGCGTTTCCATACGGTCGGTCAGAATGGAGGAGCCTCACACACTCGTGGGCTGGTGAATATGGGTACTGGCCGCGATGGATCAGCGGGCCGGGCCCGTCTCGACCACGTAGGCCTGCAGCTCGGCTAGCTTGCTGTCGCGAAAGCGCCAGACGTCGCAGTACGCGTGATGGGTCGGGTTCCCGTCCGCGTCCTTCAGCGTGATCTCCCCGATCGCCGCGAGGGAGTCACCTTCCGCGATCATGCAATGCACCGTGAACACGGGCGGCTCCGTGTACACCTCCGCCATGTACCGGCGCACGGCGTCCTTTCCCTCGAGCGTCCGGTCCCCGACGAACGTCCATCTCGTCTCCTCGGTGCAACAGGCCAGAAAGCCTTCGTAGTCGCCCCGGGTGATGGCCTCGTTCGCCTTGCTCAGCACCGCCTTGTTCGTATCCGACATCCGGGATCTTCCTGTTTGGTCGCGGCGTTCCCTGTCGCCAGGGCCGTTCGTGACGATCATCCGCGCCCTGGCACAATGCCGGTGCGGCCGTCCCAGGCCCCGTGCTCCGACAGCGGGTGAAAACGGAGGGTGGTGAACTGGTGGTGAAAGTCCCTGCGCTTTCGCTCCTCCATGGCCGCGGCGTGGCGATGGGCGCCCGCGACGGAACCCCGGCCCCGGACCATGTCCGTCATCTCCCGCAGCGAGCGCCACACCGAGAACGTGCCGACGGTGCGCGGCGGCCGCATGGCGGCGAGCGCCAGCGTCGTGGCGGAGTGATCGCGCACGAGCTCCTCGACCGGTCTGCCCCACCGGATAAAGCGGGGGACCTCGGGAAGCTTGAGCCGGGCCAGCGTCACGGCGACCACCGGCGCGTCGGCGTCCTCGTGCCCCACGTTCGCCGGCAGGTCGTCGAAGCCGGAAACGCGGCCCCATCGCCGCAGGAACTCCATCCGTACGTGCCAGCCGGCGGCGAGGGCGCGGCCCAAGGGATCATCCACCAGGAACCGGTCGATCGCGTGCTCGTCGTCCCACGCCGCGAAGACGGCGAGGTTCCGCGCCTGGAAGCGCGCGGACGACACGAGGGGCGAGCCCAGGGCCATCACCGCCATGCACTCCACCCGGCGCAGCCCGGTCACACGGCGCGTGACCGGCGGCCTAAGCAGCGCGGCGGCCGTGGTCGCGAGGGTCGTCCTCGCCAGGTGAAAGCTGAAGATCGGCAGGTCGGGCCTCCATCAGGCACGTGGGATGGGCAGCACCTCGCGGGATGAATGTGCTCGCGGCCGCTCCCGGGCGAAAGCGGGGAGGCAGACGTTCCGCGTGTCCAGGAGGGCTAGGGCGGGAGCCGTGGCGGCGAACCGTCCCCGCAGGATCGAGCCTGGGCCCTTCCACCCGCCTTCATCGGCCGCAACGGCTCGTCAGCCCGCGGGTGCACTGTGGCCGTCCTGGGTCCTGGCGAACGCCGCCGCGTGGTCGGCGGCCCACGTCTCGAACGTTCGCGCGGGGACGCCGAGGATCTCCTCGACCGCCGAGGTGACGAACGCCGGGCGCCCCAGCGCGGCCTGCCACGCCGCAAGCAGCATCTCCACGACGGCGCCCGGCCACGCGCCCGCCGTGTCCCGCCGGAACTCGTCGGGCGACAGCTCCTCGTAGCGCAGCTGCCGTCCGATGGCCCGGCCGATGGCGTGCACCTGCGCGGCCTGGCTGAGCGATTCAGGGCCCGTGAGGACGTAGTCGCCCCGCGCATGCCGCGCGTCGGCCAGGACGCGCGCCGCCACCGCCGCCAGGTCGCGCGCGTCGATGGGTGCCGTCTCGGCGGCCGCGTAGGGCCAGCGAACGACGTCACCGTTGCGGAGCTGTGGAGCCCACCAGTGGAGCGCGTTCGCGGCGAACATCCCCGGCCGGAGCACCGCCACGTTGAGCCCGGAGGCGGCGAGCAGGCGCTCGAGCTCGGCGTGCAGGTCCCGCATGGGGTTGGGCTGCTGAAAGAACGGGTGCGGCGTCCGGAACGGCGCGGAGAGATAGACGACGCGCCGCGGCCGCGACGGCGGGTGCGCCGCGATCCGGGCGACGACGTCCGGGGCCGTGGTGGGCGCCGCGGTCCACACCAGGAACACGGCGGCCACCCCGTCGAGCGCCGCGTCCAGCGACTCGGGAACCGCGAAGTCTCCCGCCACGACCTCGACCCCGGCGGGGAACGCCGCCTGCTCCGGCCGCCGCGTCAGCGCGCGCACGGGCGCGCCGGCGCGCAGGAGCTCGTCGACCACCAGGCGCCCCACCCCGCCCGTGGCGCCCGTCACGAGAATCGCGCGCTCGCCGGATCCTGTCATCGGCGGCACGAGCGCGGCAGGCCGGACGTGGCCGTCCGCGGAGAGGCATGGTGAGCCAGTGGCATGCAGAGCCTGTTGCGTGGCATGCGGTTCCGGTGCGGGCTGATGGTGCGAACGTCAGGGGTGCCGGGAATTCGGCTGTCCGATCAGGGACACGCCCCGACCGCCGGGGCAACGCTGAAACGGCGGGGCGAGCGCGGCAAGCCGCTGTCAGGCAGCAGTCCAGTTCCCCAGGAAGTCGCCCATGGTGAGCTGCACGCCCTCGTTGCGCAGGATGCCATAGGCGGTGGTCACGTGATAGAAGAAGTGCGGAAGGGCGAGCGCGAGCAGGAACTGGCGGCCGTCGCCGGACGCGGAACCACGGCGATGCTCGATCACGACGGTGCGGCCAAGGCCCGCATCGAGGTCGGCTGCCGCAACCTTACGGAACTCGGCGATCGCGGAGTCGAGGCGCTGGTGCAGATCCGAAAAGCTCCGCGCTTCACTGGTGTCCGGGACCGCATGCGCGCCCAGCACGTTCGCGATCGCCAGTCGGGCTCCCTCGGCGGCCCAGTGAACGTGCGCGGCAAGGGTGTACATATGCAGGTCGTACGGCGCGCCACTCGCGCCATCCCCGTCCCGCCCGAGCCGCGCGTCGAGCAGCGTGGCCGCGTCCCTGCCGCTGGCGGCGGCCTGCGCTTCGGCCTTCGCCAGCTGCGCCTTCAAGTTCGTCAGTCCGCGGATGAACACCCCCGCAGATACGTCGTAGGCATTCAGAGACACGCGCCACCTTGTTCCGCGAGAGAGTCAGCGTTCATCCAGGCCGTTGCGAACGATCGGCGACTTGATACCCGGATCCGGAAAAGCAGTTGTCTTCCTGAGGGGCCCTTACGAGCCCGACCGCGCCGGATGCGTGCGGCCCCGAAGGATCTTCTCGCCCTGGCAGGGACCGAGTCCAGCGGCAAAGTCCCTGCCCCGCGAAGGAGATCCTTTGGTCGCGCCCGCAGTCGTGAACGGGCGAGTTCCCCGCGGGCGCTCCCTCAGGAAGTCAATGCGGATGTGCAGTGTTTCTGCGGATTCTGGCGCGTGTCCGCGCTTCGCTGCCTGCGCGCACGTGTTAGCCGCGTGCGCGCCGGTAGTGCATGGCGACCGCGCCGTTGCTTAGCGGCGTCGCCGAAACCAGCTCGAGCCGTCGCGTCGCGGGCAGCCCTCCCTGGTACAGGGTCGGGCCGTGACCGGCGATCCGTGGATGGACGAGGAACTTGTACTCGTCGATCAGGTCCAGCCGGTCCAGCTCGGTCGCGAGCGCGCCGCTCCCGACGAGCACCCCGGAAGGGGTTGCGTCCTTGAGCTGCTGCACGCTCGTGCGCAGGTCACCGGAGATGTGGTGGCTGTTGTTCCACGGGAAGTCCGTTCGCGTCGACGACACCACGTACTTCGGCTTGGTTTCCAGCTTGACCGCCCACTCGCGGATTGCCGGCGGCGCATCCTCCTCGCCGCGAGCGACCGCCGGCCAGTAGCTCTCCATCATCTCGTAGGTGACGCGGCCCCACAGCATCGCCCCTGCCTCGTCCAGCATGCGGGTGAAGAACGCGTGTGTCTCGTCGTCGGCGATCCCCTCCTGGTGATCGACGCAGCCGTCCAGCGTGACGTTGATGCTGAAGGTCAAGAGTCCCATGGCGACGAGTATTCTCCGAGTTGGGTTACCGATGGATTGGCACTGATCGACGGCTACGTCGCAGCGGCGAACGGCGCAAAGGATCAGGCGTGCGGAGCGGGCGCAAGACTTTCGCGGGCCCGAACGCATGCAAGACCCCGCATCCGCTGCAGTCCATCGTTACGACAACGACTGTCTGTGGCCTATGTTTACGTGGTGCTCGATCACGTCTCCGGATGTTCGTCGAGAATCATCCTTAGAGCTGGCATCGTGTAGCGCTCCACCGGATCCGAGCCATCACCTCGATCCCATTCACCTGCATCGAAGGCTTCGTAGATCGCGAAAGCAGGCTCGGGCAGCTCGAACCCATCTCCATGGGCAACGGCATCGTCCATCATGATCGCACAGAGGGTATTCGCGATGCCGTCCGCGTCTTCGAACGTCATTTCGCCCGCCATGAAACGGTTTGCCACAGCGAGCGAGAGTGCGTTCAGCAACTCGACTACGGACAGGCTGTGAGCATCCGCGAAGCCGTGGACCCACTCTCTGCCGGAAAGCTGATAACCTGAACGGAGGTCGGCAAATACGGACTCGAGATCGGGGGTTTCTCGATTCCTCATTTCACTGTTCATTACGGAGAAACCAGTGCCTAACGACAACAAGGGTCACGGGTGCGGGGCCGCCACGCAAGACGACCGCCGGGCGCCTACATCTCGAGGTTCTCGAGCAACGGCTTCCACCGCGCCTCACCCGGAAAGATCCCGCGGTACGTGGTGACCCGCCTGTCCGCCCTCTCCGTCCCGGGCGGCGTCATTCGGAAATGGAAAGCTTTCAAAGCCAGTCGATGCGCAGATGGCATCGCACGCCGGCGGGCCGCAGACGCCGCACCGCATCGTACGCCACCTGTGCGTCGTCCGACGGCACCTCGACCGGCAGCGCCTTGAGCATGCGCAGGCGCTCGGCGGAGCCCGCGGACACGAGCGTGCCCAGCTCGCGCACCACGTCCATCCGCGCGGCGGCGGGGACATCCTCGATCACGAACGCGGCCTCGCCCCGGCCGATCGACAGCAGGTCCGCGAACACACCGCGCAGCAGGCCGGCCAGGTCGGGCCAGACGGCGCCGTCGATCTCCACGCCGGCATCGTGGTCCCACGTGGTGAACCACAGGCCATCCTCCGGCTCGCGCGCGCACAGCCAGAACGTGCCGCGCCCGTCGTCCCCGCACACCACCCAGTCCGGGTGAAAGGGCGCCGCCTCGCTCCGTTCCAGCGCCAGCCGCTGCGGATAAAGGGAGCCGATTGGCAGGTCCGCGCCGTCGCACGTGGCGTAGAGCGCGCGCAACGGTGGCGACAGCGCGTCCGACACGCTCCCGGACTGCGCGGCCACAGTCGGCGGCCGGTTCAGCGCATCGCCGATCTCCTCGGCAACCTGCCGCCAATCCATACTCCCCCTTGGAATCGAGGTCACCGGCTCAACCCACGCGGACTCCGGATTCAACAACCGGTCCTGTGCCGGCCTCGCCCGCAGCGTCCACGAGCGCGTCAGGCAGATTGGGCCCAGCGATAGGCGACGAGCGCGTTGGCATGGCCGTGTCCAAGGCCGTGATCGGTCTTCAGGCGTGCGACCTGTTCCATGTGCTGCAGGCCGCCCAGCCCGTCGATGATCGCGAACCAGTGCTCGACCGGCTTCCCGTATTTCGCTTCGATGGCGGGAAAGTAGGATGCCGGTCCCTTCACCCGCGCTGCGTTCTCCTTCGACTTCCCGTCCGCCATCCGTCCCCCGCTGCTGAAGTGCGAACGCCTGACGCCGCGCGCGTCAGGCGTGCCGGTGCGCGATCCGGTTCGAGCGCGCCGCTACGCGAGCTGTTTCCAGCGCCCCTCGGAGATCACCTCGACGGCGCCATCGACCACCTTGATCGCCGTCTGGTCGTCGATCGCGTACGCCGGCGCCGCGATGTCGGCGGCCCAGCGCTCCGCGTGGGCCAGCGTGTTGCCGGGCATCATCTCGTGCTCCAGGTGCGGAAAGATCGAAAAGTCGACGATGCCCAGCGTCCGGTCGTCCGGCGCGCCCTGCCACTCCACGAAGTACGCGCCGATGCGCGGCGTCATCACCATGCTGCCGGCGCTCACGCCCACCCAGACGGTTTCGGACAGCGACGGCAGCAGGTCCGCCAGCCCGGATTCCCGCATCCAGTGGTGCAGGTACGTGGCATCGCCGCCGTCCACGAGCAGCACGTCGGCCTCCCGCACCCAGGGAACCCAGCGCGCCTCGCCGATAGTGGGGAGCGCGGTGAGCTCCAGGAGTCCCACCGACTTCCAGCCCAGGCCCACCATGTGGTTCCACGGCGCCCCGCCCACGACAAAGCCGCGCGCCGTGGCCGGTCCGCACATGGGGTGACCCCATTGCGCCGTGGGGATGCACAGCGCGGTGCACGCGGCGATCGGCTTGCCCAGCATGTCCACGAGCGCGTCGCGGATGCTGTCGTTCGTGACGCCCCCCGACGTAAGCAGCAGCTTCATCACTCCTTACCCTAATTCACGGGAGCATTGAGCACTCCCCTCCCGAGCAACCGTGCAGGGCGACTCAGTTCACCTTGCGGGCGGTGGCGATCAAGCCCTCGGCATCCCGGATCTGAAGGTCTCCGCGCGCATCCAGCAAATAGTAATCTCCAGTTTGACGACCTACCTCCTCAAACCTGCGGCCGGCCGAGGACGCGCGCTCACGCAGCTGGGAGTTCCCGCTGCTCCCGTCTAGATACTTCTGCTCCAAAAACAATTTTCCTTTAGACTGGTATATCGTTAACCGGCTGGCCATGAATGGCCGATCGTCAAGCCAAGTACCGACCACATCTCGGTCAGCCAGGGGGCGTTCAGAAGTGAGGGCAAGTTCTTGGTCCTGCGTCGTGCCCAAGATAGCTACCTCCAGATCCGGGTCGAAATGACTCGTCGCCCAGCCGCCCGCTCCGACTTCCATCCCCGGGAGGTAGTAAACAATGAAGGTTCGTTCGAAAGTTCGTCCGTCGCGACCCTGTAGATCATGGGCGATGGTCGTGAGGACGTCCTCCGAAACCTT
>NZ_DASURI010000048.1:0-7349 GCF_036280135.1 Longimicrobium sp. | reverse complement strand
GACCGGGCCGCGCCGTACGCCCTGCGGCACTACGACGAACACGGGGTGCTGCTGTGAAGCGCCGCCCCTTCCCCTGCCCGCGCCGTCGCGTGCGCGCGACGGCGCGCGGGCCACCACGGCCCGGCCGCGCGCCCGCGCGGCTTTCCGGCACGTCCACCGCGGCGCGGCGCTCCCGCCGCGCCGGCGCAGGAGAAAACGCGGGGATTTCACCTGAAATCCCCCTGCAGGACAAAGGAAGGAATCCATGCAGACCACGCAACGCAAATTCGCCCTGCTGCTCGGGCTGGTGGCGCTGTCCCTCGCTTTCGCCCCGGACCTGTGGGCGGGCGGCACGGGGGGCACCTCCATGCCCTGGAACACGCCGATGCAGACGTTCCTCAACAACCTCACCGGCCCCACGGCGCGGACGGTGGTGGGGATCGGGACCGCCATCGCTGGCTACCAGTGGATTTTCGGCGGCCATGAGCAGGGGTCCAAGTGGCTGAGCCGGTGCGTCCTCGGCGGGGCCGTGGCGCTCACGGCGCAGACCATCGTGTCGTACGCCTCGTTTGGCGGCGCGCTGCTGTAGGGGGCCGCCATGAATGGGGATGAGCTGGACCGGGACCGCATCCATCCGTCGCTCACCCGCCCCGTTCTGTGGGCGGGGGTGGAGCGGCGGGTGATCGGGGTGGAGTTCATGGTGATCGTGCTGGTGGTGACGTGGAAGGGGATCACGTTCGGCTCCCTCCTCCTCGCCGCCTCGTTCGTCGTGCCCGTCCACCTGGTCGCGCGCTACGCCGCGGGCAAGGACCCGCGCATGACGGACTTGTTCGTCCGCAGCCTCGCGTGGCGGCGGCGCTACTACCCGCCGCACGCGGACCTCCAGGCCGCAGAGCCCCCGGTCAAACCCTCGATACCGGGAGCGCGATGATGGAGCTGCTGACGCTGATTTCAGGGGCGGCGCTCGGCGCCGCCGCCATCTCCGCCGCACGGGCGCGGGCGCGCGGGGCGCCCCCGCTCGATGCGGAGGAAGGGCTGAGCGACAAGATCAACTGGCGCGCGCTGGTGGATGAGCGCGGGCTGGAGGACGCCCGGCAATCCGTGCTGGAGAACGCGGACGGCCTGCTGCTCTGCGGCTGGAGGATGCGCGGGCCGGACCTCGACGCCGACACCGCGCAGGGCGCGAACCTGCTGACCCGGCAGGCCAACTTCGCCTTCCTGCCGTTCGTGGATAACTGGATTTTCCACGCGGAAGCCATCCACCGCGAAGCCCCCGGCTACGCCCCGGAGGGGGCGTTTCCGGACCGCGTGACGCGGGCCATCGACGCGGAGCGCCGGGAAAACTACCTCGGCGCAGGGCGGAGCTACGAAACGGACCACTACCTGTTCGCCGGGTGGCTCCCGCCCTACGACGTCTACTCGCGGCTGGGAGAGTGGATCGTGACGCGGCCGAAGCGTGAGGACGTGGACGCGGAAGCCCAGCGCGTCCTCGACCGCTTCGCGGGCTACGTGCGGGAGTTCCAGAACCGGATGCCGTCCAGCGTCCGGCTGGAGCCGCTGGACGCGGACGCGCTGCTCACGGTGCTGCACACGTGCGTTACGGGGAAGCACCATCCCGTCCGCACGCCGAACGACGTGAGCGACGTGCGGCGGGTGCTGCTGGAGGAAGGGCTGTGGGGGGGGTTCCAGCCGGTGGTGGGGCGGCGGAACGTCCGCGTCGTGGGCGTGACTGACTTCCCGCTGTACTCTCAGCCGGGGCTCCTCGCGGACCTGGGGAAGCTCGGCTTCCCCTTCCGCTTCTCTAGCCGGTTCCTGCCCAAGAGCACGACGGAAGCTCTCCGTCTCATCCGCTGGCAGACGAAAGGGTTCGCACGGAAGACGCGGCCCGCGATCCAGCAGATCAGCGGCGCGACCGGCGCCGCCGCGAAGGACCCCCGACTGGATTTTTTCGCGGATCAGCACGCGATCCAGATGGCGCAGGACAGTGCGGAGGCAGCCGCGCTGGCCTCCAGCGGCGCCGTCCGGTTCGCCTCCTACACGCCCGCCGTGGTCGTGATGGAGGAATCGGAGGAGCAGGCGGACTTCGCGGCCCGCGAAATCGTCCGCCTGCTGAACGACAAGGGATTCACCGCCACCGTGGAGGAGATGAACACCCTGGATGCCTTGGCTGGGACGCTGCCCGGTCACGGCTACTACAACGTCCGCAAGCCGGTCGTCCACACCAAGAACATCGCCAACCTGCTGCCGCTTACGTCGAAGTGGCCGGGCCTGCGCGAGAGCCCTTGTCCGTACTATCCGCCCGGCTCGCCCCCGCTCCTGTGGGGGCGGACGGACGGGTGCGTGCCGGTGCGGATCAACTGGCATGTTAGCCCGAAAGACGTGGGGCACCATCTCATTATCGCCCCCACGGGCATGGGGAAGTCGTTCTTCCTGAACCTGATGATCGCGCAGTTCCGCAGGTATCCCGGCGCCCAGGTGTTCCATCTGGACAACGGATACTCGGGCTACGCGCTGGTGAAGGCGGCAGGGGGGACGCATTACGACCTGTGCTCCGGCCGGCCGGACGCGGTGGCCTTCCAGCCGCTCGGGGAGCTGGACAACGACGCGCAGCGCGCCGCCGCTGCGCGCTTCCTCGACGTGCTCTTTGACGCCCAGGGGGTGCAGCTCACGCCGGAGCTGCGCGACGACGTGAACGCGGCGCTCCTGCTGCTGGCGGCGATGGACCGGCCGGAGCGCACGCTGACGCAGCTCTACTTCCAACTCCAGAACGACCGGCTGCGCTCCGCCGTGGGCTACTACACGGCGGAGTTCGGCAACTACGGGCGGCTCCTCGACGCGGCGCACGACGACCTCCGCGACGGGGACTATCAGGTGTTTGAGTTGAAACACCTGCTGGCCTTCCGCGACGACCGGATCACGGCCCCGGTGCTCTCCTACCTCTTCCACGGGATCAATCGGCGCCTCAACGGGCGGCCGACGTACATCCCCGTGGATGAGGGCCGGATGGCGCTGAAAAAGGGCGAGCTGGCGGAGCAGATCGCCGTTTGGTCCGTGACGGTGCGGAAGGAAAACGGGGTGCTGGGGCTCGCCACGCAGGACCCCGCCAACCTGGCGGAATCGCCGTACCGCGCGGAGCTGATGGAGTCCTACCCCGTGCACTTCTTCCTCCCGAACCCGCGCATGACGCGGGACGGGATGGAGCAGTACCGGAACATGGGGCTCAACGACCGGGAGGTGGAAATCGTCCGGTCGGCCCAGCCCCAACGGCAAATCTACTACAAGACGCCCCTCGGCTCTCGCCTGTTCGAGCTAGCCGCGGGGCCGGTCGCGCACGCGTTCCTGTCGGCCTCGGACGGCCTGAGCATGGCCGACACGCGGGCCGACGTGGACGCGCTGGTGGCGGCGCACGGCGCCGCGTGGCCCGCCGAATGGCTGCGGCGGCGGGGACTCGGCCGGTGGGCTGAGTACGTGTCCGCAGCGGAGCAGGAACCCGAAGTGGAAGGAGCAGAACGATGAGACTCGCGAATCTCTCCCGGCGGCTGCTGGCCGCTGGCGCGCTCGCGCTGGGCGCGGCGGCGGCTCCGGCCGCCGCACACGCGCAGTTCGGAATTCCGGGGGTGCCGCAGATCGTGATTGATCCGCGCAACCTCGTCCAGAACGCGCGGCAAGTCGCGCAGGCCGCGCAGCAGATCGACAACCAGCGGCGCCAGATCCTTTACCAGATTCAGGCGCTCCAGCGGCTCCGGAACCCCAACTGGCGCGAGCTGTCGGGGCTGGTCAACCAGCTTGACCAGATCATGCGGCAGGGGCAGGCGCTGGCCTACAGCGCCGCGCAGATCGACCGGCTGTTCCAGCAGACGTTCCCCGGCTACCAGCTCCCGGCTGACCTCCGCATCGGCGCCGCCCAGCGGCAGCAGGCGGAGCGGTCGCTGGCGACGCTGCGCGCGTCGCTGAACGCCGTCAGCCGCCAGATGGCCGACGCCCAGCCGGGGCTCGCCCGGCTGGGGCAGATCAAGCGCCAGATGAACGGGATCGTCAGCCCGCAGCAGGCGCTGGAGCTCCAAAACACGCTGCAAGGCTACGCGGCGGAGGAGCTGGTGATGCTGCGCCAGGCCATTAGCATCCAGACGAACGCGCAGGCCGTCGCGGAGGCCGCGCGCCTCCAGCGCCAAATGCAGGCGGACGCTGCGCTGGAAACGCTCCTGCGCAACACGGTCAACCGGCGGCGCACCACGTCGCAGGGGGACGACGGAAGCTGGAGGCGGCCGTGACGCCCCAGCGGGGCGACCTTCTGAGGAGGGCCGGGCTCGTCCCGGCCCTCCGCAGGACCGGGTGGTTGAGGGTGGTGCTGCTCGCCCTCCTCCTGGTGGTGGTCGCGACCGGTGTGGCGGCGGCACAGCAGCCCGGCATCCTCGACCGTGCCACGCTGTCGTACAAGCAGGCGTCCTTCACGTGGATGGATCGGCTGTTCCCGATCACCTCCCGCATCTTCGCGGTGGTCTCGGGGATCGGCTTCGCGCTGGCGGGGCTGAAGTGGATCGTGAGCAAGGATGAGCTGGATGACGTGGCGGTGCAGTTCATCCGCCGGTTCCTGTTCATCACCGGCTGGTACACGATCATGTTCACGTGGGAGATGTGGATTCCGCTGTTCGTGGACGTGTTCCGCGAGGCGGGCATCACCGCGTCCGGGCGGGCCACGCTCAACCCCTCGGAAATCGTGGCGCTCGGGACGGACCTGCAAGGGGCCATCGGCATCTCCGCGGTGGACTACTTCGTCAATCCGATTGCCGGGTTCACGATCCAGTTCGCCGGGCTGGTCGTGCTGTTCGCCTACGTGGTGACGGCCGTCGCCGTCTCCTACACCCTCATCCAGAGCTACCTGTCGATGGGCGCGGGGGTGCTGTTCCTCGGCTTCGCGGGATGGGAGTCCACCGCGCAGCTGACGGACAACTACCTCAACCTCCTTAGCTACGTGGGGATCAAGCTGATGGTGCTGTTCCTCCTCACGTGGACCGGGACGGAGATTTCCGCCGACATGGTGCGGTCCGTGGCGGGATCGCGGTGGACGGACCTGTCTCCCGCCGGCGAAGTGCTCTACAGCGCGTTCCTGTTCACCGGGCTGGTGATGGGTCTCCCGGTGATGTTCGCGAAGCACATCACCGCCGGGTGGAGCCTCGGGCTGGCGAACGCTGTCCGGGCGAAGTGAGCCCGGATTTCACCTGAAATCAACGGCAGACAAAGGAGGGACCGTGTCGGCCGAACAGACACAATCCAAGGCTCCGATCCGCCGATTCCCGCTCCGGCGGCGGGGCGCCCGGCGGGCGGACAGCGTGGCCCGGAGCATCGTGGACGCCCGCCGGGTGGCGGGCGACAGGATCGAAAACGCGAAGCGGGATACGCGGTCATGGCGGACCGCGTTCTGGATCAACTTCGCGGTTCACGTGGGGACCATCGGCGTCCTCGCCTACACGGCGCTGTCGCCGCGCTTCGTCCCGTATGTGGTCGCGGTGGACCGCCTCAACGTGGCCGTCCCGGTCGGCCCGGCAGAGCGGGCGGACCTCAGCGACCCGGCGGTGGTGGGCGGGGAGCTGACCCGCTTTATCACCGACGTGCGCACCGTCTCCACCGATCCGTACGCGCAGCGGATGATGGTGGAACGGGCCTACGCCTACGCCGGGCCGTCCGTGTCGCGGGTCCTCAACGGCTATTTCCGGCGGCCGGAGAACGACGCGCGCGTGGTGAGCAAGCGCGCCGTGCGGATGGTGGAAGTCCTGAGCGTGCTTCCCGGCACCAACGGGGAGAGCTGGAAAGTGCGCTGGGACGAAACCGAAATCGAGCACACGACCGGCGCGCGCACGACGACGGCGTGGGAGGCGGAGATGCGCGTGCAGCACGGCGGGCGCCCCGGCGTCCAGCGCCGCACCACGCAGGCCATCAACCTGAATCCGCGCAACCTGTACATCGTCGCCCTGACCTGGGCGCCGATCTCCAATCCCTCCGATCCGACGCGAGGTGAGCTGTGAAAACCTCTCTCATCATCCTGACGGGGGCGCTCGTCTGCGCCGCCACGACAGGCGCGGCTGCGCAGGCCGCGCCGAAGGTGCTGGGCGTGCCGGTGGCGGCCCCGGCCGACAGCGCCGCGGCCGCCCCGGCGGCGGCGCCCAGCTCGGCGGTGGCCCGTGCGCTGGCGGATTACCGCGCCTCCGGCCGCGCGGCGACGATCCCGCCGGAGCGCCCCGGCGATTTCCTCACGTACCCGTTCGGGCACGTCCGGCCGGTGCTGCGCTGCGCAACCCTGCGCAACTGCCAGATCGACCTCCAGCCGGGGGAAGTGCTGGCGGACGACCTGCTCCCGGCGGACCCGGTGCGCTGGGACGTTGACCACACGATGCAGGGGCAGACGACGGTCGTGCTGGTGCGGGCGAAGGAGTGCGACGTGAGCACGAACCTCATCATCATCACGGACCGGCGCCGGTACGTGGTGGACCTCGAGGTGCCGCCGTGCCGGGGCACGAACCCCCGGCAGGACTACATGGAGGGCATCCGCTTCTGGTATCCCGACGAACCCGGCGGCGGTGTCGGCGCCGTTGCGGCGGTGCCGGTCGCGGTGGACGCGGCGGCCGTGAACGCGGGCTATCGGTGGGGCGAGCGGCGGGGCCTGTTCGGGGTGCGGCTGTTCGGGCGGCGGTATCTGTGGACGCCGGTGCAGGTCGTGGACGACGGGCGGCGCACGATCATCCGGTTCAGCCCGGCCGCGCGCAGCGGCCCCATGCCGTCGCTGTACGCGGTGCCGGAGGACGGCACACGGGAGCTGGTGAACACGACGGTCCACCCGGACCCGGTGAACGGGGACGCGATCACGGCGGACCGGGTGGCGCGGCGGTGGGTGCTGGTGCTCCGCGAAGGAAAGCGGGAGCACAAGGTGGAAATCACGCAGACCGGAAGGTGAGCCATGCAGGACGAACGGATTGACGGACAGGATGCCGCCCAGGCGGCATCCGCACCGGCGGCTCGGCCTGCGGCGGAGCGCCAGGTGACGATGTGGAACCGCAAGGCGGTGATGATGCTCGCCTGCATCCTCGCCATCACGGTGATGGTGGTCAGCTTCATGTTCAACGCCCCGCGCCCGCGCTCCGCGAGCGCGGCGGAGGGTGGTCCGGCGGAGGAGCTGGGCGACGACGCCTCGCGGCGTAGCTACCTCGCCACCCCGCCCGACACCGGGGCGGCGCTGGCGCCCGGCAGGCTGGCGGGGGCGGGGACGCTCCCGGCGGACCTCCCGGTGGACGTGTACGGCTCCGGCGCGGCGGCCGGGCTGGACCCGACCGGGTTCGGCGCGGTTGATCCGTACGCCGGATCGGCGTACGCGGCGT
>NZ_DASURI010000047.1:0-5989 GCF_036280135.1 Longimicrobium sp. | reverse complement strand
CCTCCCCCCGGCCCCCTGCCCCCGCTTCGCGGGGGAGGGGGAGAACTGCGAACACGCCTCGGAGCCTGCTGACGTGCAAATACCACGTTCGAAGTCTACACCCTCTCCCGCGCAGTTTGCGGGAGAGGGTGCGAGCGACAGCGAGCGGGTGAGGGCTCACGCACCGCCGCGCACCAGGAAGATCCACTCCCACCCGTCCGGCCCGCGGCGAAAGCCCGCGCGCAGGTCGCCGTAGCCCTGCTGCGACGCGTACTCCGGCGGCGCGGCCCACACGGGCGTGCCCACCACCGTCGCCACGCCGCGGTCCAGCAGGAACGGCATGCGGTCCAGCGTGCGGTAGCCCTCGCGCTCCCACGACGCGAACGTCTCCAGCAGCCCCATCTCCAGCGGCCCCAGCGTGTGCACGAAGTCGCGCGCCATCACCGACCGCAGCGCCTCCACGTCGCGCTGCGCGGCCGCCTCGCGCACGGACAGGACAAAGTCCGCCAGGTCCAGCCGCGCCGCGTCGGCCGGGCGCAGGGGGGCGTGCACCACGCGGGCGCGCTCGATCCACCCCTCCGGCGTACCCGGGCACACGGGGCAGCGCACCAGCAGGTCCGCCGTATCCGCCCGAAGCACCTCCAGCCGCATGAAGACGTAGGGCAGCGGCACCCCGCCCGCGTCCGTGCGCAGCTGCGTGCCCGCGTCGCGCGTCCACACGTTCTGGAACTGCACGATGGGCGGCGGCGCGGGCGGCCGCACCACCGGCGGCGCGACGGGCGGCGGCGCCACGGCGGCGGGACGGCGCGGCGCGGGCGTACAGGCGGCAATCAGCAGAAGGAGCAGCGGGACGGCGGCGCGTCGCATGTTCATCGAGTACGGATGGATCGGGACCGGTCCGTTTACCGGGCCCCGACGGGCACGTAAATTCGGGGCATCGTCGCCCAGCGCAAGCCACACGCCCGCAGAAAGAGCATCCGCGTGACCGCATCCGCCCCCCTGGCCCTCGTCTGCTCCGTCCCGTTCGAGTGCGAGCGGCTGCGCGAGGCGATGGACGACGTCCGCGAGACCCTCGTCGGCCGCAAGCCGGCGTGGAGGGGGCGGCTGGATGGGGCGCCCGTGGTCCTCGTGGCCGGCGGGATGGGAAAGACCAACGCCGCGCAGGCGCTCACGGCCCTGCTGGAGACGACGGAGGTCCGCGGCGCCCTCGGCTTCGGGATCGGGGGCGCGTACCCGGGCGGCGGGCTGGACGTGGGATCCATCGCCCTCGCGAGCGCGGCTGTCTACGGCGACGAGGGCGTGCAGGCGCCGGGCGGATGGATGTCCACCGAGGGCATCGGCATCCCGCTGTGGCAGTCGGGCGATGCGCGGACGTTCAACGCGTTCGCGCTGGACGCCGCGCGGGTGGAGCGCGCGCGCGCGGCGCTGGCCGCCGCGGGCTACGACGTCCGGACGGGCCCGTTCGTGACAGTGTCGTGCTGCTCGGGGACGGCGGCGGGAGGCGAGGCGATGGCCGCGCGCGTGCCCGGCGCGCTGGTGGAGGGGATGGAGGGCGCGGCGCTGGCGCACGTCGCGGCAATCTATGGTGTACCATTCCTGGAGCTGCGCGCCATCAGCAATCTCGTGGAGGACCGCGATATGTCCCGCTGGCGCATCCGCGACGCCGCCGAAGCCGCGCAGCAGGCCGTGCGCGTGGTCGTCGGGGCGTGGGGATAGGCCTGTCCGCCCGACGTCGAATCCGACGATGAGGCGGCGCCCCAGCCCCGGCGACTGAAGTCGCGGCACCGAAAACGTGATGTCGGCCTGCGCCGACGGGTCCGGCGCGGGCAGAGGGCCGTGGGGTGCACGAGCCTCGTGCAATTGTCTTCCTGAGTCATTCGGCGTTGCGCGCACCCTGCGGGATGAAAGCAGTAGTTCAACCTCCCCCAGGGTTTTTTGGGGGAGGTGGGCGAGCTCCGCGAGCCCGGAGGGGGCGCTCGCGTGAGGCCTGCTACACGCCAGAACCAGCCCTCTTTCTATTCAGGGGCCCTCACGGACTCGACCGTCGCTGGATGCGTGCAGCCCCGAAGGATCTTGCCGGCCCACGCACGAACGCGGAGTCGCGGCAGATGCTGGCCAGGCGGGATCACGAAGGGAAGCGACGGTCGAGCACGGGAGAGGAGATCCTTCGGTCGGCGCCGGAGGTCCGCGTACGGGCAAGGATCGCGCGGCGCCTCCCTCAGGAACAACGAGTTGGATCGAGCACGGAATAGGAGAGGCGGGGCAGTTGCAGTTCTCCCCCTCCCCCGCGACAGCGGGGGCAGGGGGTGGGGGGAGGGGGCCACTCGCCCGTGCAGGATGCCGCGCATCCGGCGGACCCCATCGGCTCATCCGCATCGCACCAGAATCAGATCCCGCGCGGGATCATCAGCCATAGAGCAGACGCAGACATGACCGACGCATCGCAGGACCGCACGCTGACGCTGGGCTATTCACCGTGCCCCAACGACACGTTCATCTTCCACGCGCTCGTGCACGGCGTGGTGGACGCGAACGGAATGCGCTTCACGGAGCGGCTGGAGGACGTGGAGACGCTCAACCGCCTGGCCGCGGCGGCGGCGCTGGACGTCACCAAGATCTCGTACGGGGCCGCGCCCGCCCTGCTGCGCGACTACGTGCTGCTGCGTAGCGGCGGCGCGCTGGGCCGCGGGTGCGGGCCGCTGATCGTGGCGCGCGAGCCGTTCACGCGCGAGCAGCTGGCGGGCAAGCGCATCGCCATCCCCGGCCGCAACACGACGGCCAACCTGCTGCTGCGCCTGTTCGCGCCGGACGCCGAGCCGGGTATCGAGCGCGTCTACAGCGACATCATGCCGGCCGTGGAGCGCGGCGAGGTGGACGCGGGGCTCATCATCCACGAGTCGCGCTTCACGTATCCGCAGCACGGGCTGGTGAAGGTGGTGGACCTGGGCGAGTGGTGGGAGCAGACGACGGGGCTGCCGATCCCGCTCGGCGGCATCATGGCCCGCCGCGCCCTGGGTGACGAGACCATCCGCGCCATCGACGACGCCATCCGCCGTTCGGTGGAGCACGCGTTCGCGCGCCCGGACGACGCGCGCCCCTACATCCGCCTGCACGCGCAGGAGATGGACGATGCGGTCACGCAGCAGCACATCGACCTGTACGTCAACGAGCACTCGGTGGACGTAGGCGACCAGGGCGAGCGCGCCATCCGCGAGCTGTTCGCGCGCGCGGCGGCCGTCGGCATCGTCCCGTCGGACCACCCCGCCCCGTTCCTGGCGGACGAGCAGGTCCACGCGTAGAAACGCAGTTCTCTGCTGCCTCTGCTCCCTCTGCGTGAGAAAGCAGTAAAGCCGTCCCCCAAAAGAACGCCCCCGCCCCGCGTGATGCGGAGCGGGGGCGTCTCGGCAGATCAGCCGATGTCGATCAGTAGCGCGGACGCCGCGGCGGGCCGTCGTCGCGCGGGCGGGGGTAGCGCCGGCCGCCGCCCTGGTATCCGCCGCCTCCGCCGCCGCCGTACGACTCGCCACGGTCCTCGCGCGAGCGGCGCACGCTCACGGGACGCCCGCGGATCTGCGCGCCGCTGAGCGCCTGGATCACGCGGTCGGCATCGGCCTCGTTCACGTCCACGAGGGTGAACTGGTCCGCGATCTCGATGGCGCCGATGGTGTCGCCGCTCACCCGCGCCTCGCCGGCGATGGCGCCCACGATGTCCGCCGGCCGCACGCCGCGCCGCCGCCCGATGCCGATGTACAGCGTGGCCTTGCCGGCCGCCGCGCCGCGCGCCCGCCCGCCGCCGCCCCCGCCCTCACCGCGCCGGCCCTCGGCGCCGCGGCGGGACTCGCGCGGACGGTCGTCGCCGCCACGGTCGCGCACCTCGAACTCGGGGATGTCCGCGTCGTCGCCCGCCTCTTCGGTGCCCCGCGACTCGCCCGCCAGGCGGATGGCGGCCGCGGCCACGTCCACCAGGTCGAACTGCTCGGCCAAGCCGTGCACCATCTGCCGGAACGGCTCCAGCCCCTCGCCGGTGGCGATCAGGTCGCGCACGGCGTCGGACAGGCGCGCCCGCTTGCGCTCGCGCACCTCCTGCGACTTGGGCACGCGCGCGTGCTCGATGGGCTGCCCCGTCGTGCGCTCGATGGCGCGCAGCAAAAAGCGCTCGCGCGGCAGGACGAGCGTGAGCGCCGTCCCCTCGCGCCCCGCGCGGCCCGTGCGGCCAATGCGGTGCACGTAGACCTCGGGCGTCTGCGGGATGTCGTAGTTCACCACGTGCGAGACGTGCTCCACGTCCAGGCCGCGCGCGGCCACGTCCGTGGCGATGAGCAGGTCCGCCGTGCCCTGGCGAAAGCGCGTCATCACGCGGTCGCGCTGGGCCTGGGCCAAGCCGCCGTGCAGCGCCTCGGGGTGGTAGCCGCGCACGCCCAGGGCCGCCGTCAGCTCGTCCACCTCCGTCCGCGTGCGACAGAAGATGATGGCGCTGGTGGGCGCCTCCACGTCCAGCACGCGGGCCAGCGCCTCGAGCTTGTGCTGGCGCGGCACCAGGTAGGCCACCTGCCGCACGAGCGGCGTGTCGAGCTTTTCGCGCTCGATGGTGACGCGCTCCGGCTCCTTGAGCGCCTTGCGCGCCAGGTCGGCGATGCGCGGCGGAAAGGTGGCGGAGAACAGCGCCGTCTGCCGTTCCGAGGGCAGGGCGTCGAGGATGGCCTCGATGTCCTCGATGAAGCCCATGTCCAGCATCTCGTCGGCCTCGTCCAGCACCACGTAGCCGGTGCCGGACAGGTCCAGCGAGCCGCGGCGGATGTGGTCCAGCAGGCGGCCGGGCGTGCCCACCACCACGTGCACGCCGCGGCGCAGCTCGCGCAGCTGGCGGCTGATGTCCTGGCCGCCGTAGACGGCCAGCACGCGCACGCCGCGCCGGGCGCCGTACTTGTGCGTGGCCTCGGCCACCTGCACGGCCAGCTCGCGCGTGGGGGCCATCACCAGGGCCTGGATGCTCCCCGATGCGGGGTCCACGCGCTGCACCAGCGGCAGGGCGAACGCGGCCGTCTTGCCGGTGCCGGTGGCCGCGCGGCCAATGACGTCGCGGCCGCCCAGCAGGATGGGGATGGCGCGCACCTGGATGGGGGTGGGCTCCTCGTAGCCCAGCCCCTCCAGGGCGGTAAGGATCTCGGGGGCGATGCCCAGGTCGGCAAACGCGTTGGGGGCCGCCGGGGCGCCCGCGTCGTCGGTCATGGTCTAAAGAACCGTCTCAGATGTGAAAACGCGCGGACCGGCGGGGTGTCAGTACCCCACCGCTCCCACGTCGGGCTCGCGGGCAAAGGCGCGGAACGCCGCCGCCGCATCGCCCGTGTGCTGCTCCAGCAATCCGCGCAGCCTGCGAAAACTAAACCGCAGCGTGCGTTCGCGCAGCACCGTGTCGGGATCCACCGGCTCTTCCAGCCACTCGGGGCGGTACTTGTCCGTCGTGGCGAACTGGGGCGCGTTCTCCAGCCCCTCGGCCGGCGGCAGCACGCCCATGCCGCTGCGGACTAGCTCGAACGCCATGGCGGGGTCCAGCCCCTCCTCGTGCGCCACGTCGTACAGCATCTCGGCCAGCTCGTCGCTCATGCCCACGGCGACGGCTTCCTGGATGACGTCCATGCGGCGGCGGCTCACCTCGTCGGCGTTGAGCCCGGCTTCGTCCAGCAGCCCCTCGCCGGCGCCGAACCACGTGTCGTCGCCGCGGCGCAGGCGGCGCCGCTCGCGGTAGGCGGCCAGGGCGTGGTTCGCCCGTTCCTCGCGTTCTTCCATGTCCCAGCCCGTCTGGTCCTGATCCACCATGCCCCCAAGCTCCCGTCCTGTGCGGACTCGCGGTTACGAGCCCGTGTCGCGAGCAAGGGCCGGACCACTTCATCCCCAGCGGCCGAATTCGGCAGCGGGCGGGTGCGTGCTCCGCGCGAAGAACGGCAGGGATTCGGAGCCGACAGCGGATTCCCCGCGGCGGGCGAGCGCCCCCCCATCCCCGGCCCTTCCC
>NZ_DASURI010000046.1:0-5999 GCF_036280135.1 Longimicrobium sp. | reverse complement strand
AGCCTTCCCTCGCTCAGCGACGCGCCACGCAGGGCGATGGAGAGCGCCTGGTCGATGGACTCCACCGGGTGCACCTCCATCTGCTCCAGCACGTCCCGCGGCAGGTCGTCCAGGTCCGCCTCGTTCTCCATCGGCAGGATGATGGCGCGGATGCCGGCGCGGTGGGCGCCCAGCAGCTTCTCCTTGACCCCGCCGATGGGGAGCACGCGGCCCGTGAGCGTGACCTCGCCCGTCATGGCCACGTCGCTGCGCACCGGCGTGCCGCTGAGCGCCGACACCAGGGCCGTGCTCATGGCCACGCCCGCCGAGGGGCCGTCCTTGGGGATGGCGCCCGCCGGCACGTGGATGTGCAGCTCCGAGCCCCACGCCTTGCGCGGGTCGATGCCGTAGCGCGACGCGTTGGCGCGGGCGTAGGTCAGCGCCGCGCGGGCGCTTTCCTTCATCACGTCGCCCAGCTGGCCCGTGAGCACCAGGTTGCCGAAGCCCGGCGCCGTAGCCTCGCCCGCCTCGCCGGCCGCCGTGGCGGTGGGCGTGCGCTGCTGCGCGCTCACCTCGATGAACATGATGTCGCCGCCCACCGGGGTGTAGTACATCCCCGTGGCCACGCCCACGCTGTCCTCGGCCCCCGCGCGCTCCGGGTGCACCCGGGTGCGGCCCAGGAAGTCCTTGATGTCGGACGTATCCACCAGCACGTGGTCCGTGCCGCCGGTGGCGATGCGGCGGGCGGCCTTGCGGGCCACCTTGCCCAGCTCGCGCTCCAGCTGCCGCACGCCCGCCTCGCGGGTGTACTCGCTGATGACGCTTTCCAGGGCCGGCTCCGTCACCTCCAGCTCGCCCTCCTTGAGCCCCGACTGCTCCGTCTGGCGGGGCAGCAGGTAGCGCTGGGCGATGGACTTCTTCTCCAGCTCCGTGTACCCGCGGAACTCCACGGCCTCCATGCGGTCGTACAGGGGCGCCGGGATGTTCTGCGTGTAGTTGGCCGTGGCGATGAACAGCACCTCGCTCAGGTCGAACGGCACGCCCAGGTAGTGGTCCGTGAACTCGTGGTTCTGCGCCGGGTCCAGCACCTCCAGCAGCGCCGACGACGGGTCGCCCTGGTAGCTCACGCCCAGCTTGTCGACCTCGTCCAGCAGGATGACCGGGTTGCGGCTCTTGGCCTGCTTGAGCGCCTGCACGATGCGGCCCGGCATGGCGCCCACGTAGGTGCGCCGGTGGCCGCGGATGTCGGCCTCGTCGCGCACGCCGCCCAGGGCGATGCGCACGTACTTGCGGCCCAGGGCCCGCGCGATGCTCTTGGCGATGGACGTCTTGCCCACGCCCGGAGGGCCCGCGAACAGCAGGATGGGACCCTTGGCGGTCGCCCTGGCCTTGGCCTCGGTGATCTCCTTTTCCAGCGTCTCGGCCGTCTGCTCGGCCTCGGTGCCCTCCAGGGCCTGGGCTTCGACCTGCGCCTCTTCCTTGACCTCGGCCTCGGCGCGGCGGGCGGCCAGCTGGCGCACGGCCAGGAACTCCAGCACGCGGTCCTTCACGTCGTCCAGGCCAAAGTGGTCCTCGTTGAGGATCTCCTCGGCGCCGGCCAGGTTCAGGCTGTCCTCCGTGCGGATGTTCCACGGCAGGTCGGCCAGCTGCTCCAGGTAGGTGCGGATGACCTGGTACTCGGCGCTCTGCGGGTTGGTGCGCTCCAGGCGCGCCAGCTCGCGGTCGGCCTCCTCGCGGGCGGCCTCGGGAAGCTCCAGCGAGTCCAGCTTCTGGCGAAGCTCCTCGACCTCAGCGCCCTCGTCCTCCTCGCCCAGCTCGCGCTGGATGGCCTTCATCTGCTCGCGCAGCAGCATTTCGCGCTGGCGGTCGCCCAGCTCCTCCTGCACCTGCTGCTGGATCTCCTCCTGCGCCTCGATGAGCGCCAGCTGGCGCTGCACGATGAGCAGCAGCGAGCGCAGCCGCTCCTCCACGGACAGGCTCTCCAGGAGCTTCTGCTTGGCCTCGGGGGCCATCTCCACGTAAAAGGCCACCAGGTCGGCGAACGCGCCCGGGTCCTTTACGCCGTCCATGATCTGCTGCAGCATCTCCGCCGGGATGCCGCGGCGGCGGCCCAGCTCGGCGGCGCGGTCGCGCACCTCGCGGTACAGGGCCAGGAACGCGGGGTCCTCGGCGTTCACGGGCTCCATCTCCACCATCTCGCGGACGTGCGCGGTGAGCCCGCGGCCCGGCGTCTCCACGAACTGCAGCGCCAGCGCGCGCGTTTCGCCGTGGATGAGCAGCTGCACGCCGCCGCCGCCCCGCTGCACCTGCGCGATGCGCACGATGGTGCCCACCTGGTACAGGTTGTCGGGGTCCACCTCGTCGCGGTTTTCCTTCTGGGCCAGCGCCAGCATGCGGCGGTCGCCCGCGAGCGCCGCTTCGACGGCCTGCAGCGTTCCCGGACGCCCGGCCGAGATCGGCACGGCGGTCCCCGGGAAGATGACGGTCTCCCGCAGGGGGAGCACCGGCAGCATCGTCTTTTCGCTCATGTGTCTATCGCCTTTCATTCCGATCGCGGCGGGCTGTGTGTCCGCCGCCTGCTATCGGTTCGATTTCGCATCTTCCCTGCCACGCATCAGTACACGCCCAGCGCGCATCCGTGCGCCCCTAAGTGCTGAGATAATCTACACTTAACCACAATGCCCCCTCCGCTGCCATTCCGGCTGTACCCCGGATCGCGCGGGTGCCGCTTCGGCGCGTAACTGCCGGAGAGGCATAAGGTTCGTCGAGTCCGCCGGGCGTGGGACGATTCGCGTCCCGCTCCTGGAGCCATAAACAGGACGGGGCGATCGGTTCCGCGGTTTCGGCCCGGTGGTTCACCCGCCGGGATGCGGATCGAAGCCACGGAGCCCCGCCGGAGGTCCACCTGTCGAGCCGTCCTTGAACCGAGGTGGGTTGTTCTATCGCCGTGTGGCCGATCCCACGCGGCGCCCCCTCCGGGCTCGCGGAGCTCGCCCACCTCCCCCAAAAAACCTGGGGGAGGTTGAACTGCGTTGGTCCCATTGGTGCGCGCAACGCCGGAGCACGCTCTCCGGCACTGGGAAACGGCTGTGTTCAGGCGCGTGGAGCGGGATTCGCGGAGGGCGGCGCGGCCCTTTCGCCGCCTTGCATCCGGCGCGTATGGTTAGGCCGTACTTCCTTTCATGTACGCACGCACCCACGCGCAAACCGCCGTGACCGATCCGCAGCCCGATCCATCCAGGTCCGCCGCGTCCGCCAGCCGCCGGGCCACGGACGACCCCAACGTGTTCCTGATCCCCGACGAGGCGCTGCCGCCGGGGTTCGCGGACAAGGTGCGCGCGGGCGATTTTTCGCCCGTGGCCGCGCGGCAGGCGGCCACCGTGCTGCTGGTGCGCGACTCGGCCGACGGCCCGGAGTTCCTGCTGCTGCGCCGCAAGCGCACCAGCGGCTTCGCGGCGGGTGCCTGGGTGTTTCCCGGCGGCGTGGTGGACGGCGGCGACGCCGAGGGGGGCATCGTGGAGCGCCTGGACGGCCCCACGCCCATGCAGTGGGCCGAGCGGCTGGGCCTCACGGACCCGGCGCAGGCGGTGGGCTTCGTGGTCGCGGCCGTTCGCGAGGCGTTCGAGGAGACGGGCATCCTGCTGGCCCGCGTGGCCGAGGACGCCACCAACCCCGGCGGCCGCGAAACGCTGGACGTGGCCCGGCGCGCCCTGCTGGCCGACGTGGTGGACCTGCGCCAGGTGCTGGTGACGCGCAGCCTGCGCATCGCGGCGGACAAGCTGCTGTACCTGGCGCACTGGATCACGCCCGAGCCGGAGCCGCGCCGCTACGACACGCGCTTCTTTCTCGCGCGCGTAGAGGCGAACGCCGTCTGCACGCCGCACGAGGCCGAGATGACGGAAAGCGTGTGGCTCACGGCCCGCGGCGCCGTGCACTACTTCGAGCTGGGCTCGCTCAAGATGCTGCCGCCCACGGTGCACACGCTGCGTCGGCTGGCGGGCCATGCCTCGGTGGATGACATCTTTGCCGCGCTGGCGGAGGCGCCCGTGCCGGCCATCATGCCCGTGATGCGCGTGGTGCCCGACGGCGTGACCATCGAGCTGCCTCCGGAGGCGCGCTGACGGCGGATTTGTCCCCCTTGATGAAGGTTCGGTCGGGCCGCGGAGAACTTCATCCAGGCCGGGCGTGGCGGGCCGGTCACCTCCCTCGCGCAGCGGGGGAGGTCGCAAGTCGACGAGCGGGTGGGGGTCTCTGCGCGGGGGCCGCGCCCTCGCTCGATGACGGCTTGGCAATGAGCAGATACCGATCGTGAGCGAAACCTACGAGGTGCCGCGCGGGGCAGATGGGGATCCCGTGCGGGCGGCGGTCGAGAACGGAGCGCGCAGCATCCTGGCGGACGACGGCGCGCTGCCGCCCGCGTTCTTCGACCTGAGCACGGGCGTCGCGGGCAGCATCGTCCAGCGGCTGACGCAGTACGAGCTGCGCATGGCGACGGTCGTCCCGGACGTATCCGCGCACTCGGGCCCGTTCCAGGACTTCGCGCGCGAGGCCAACCACGGCCGGCACTTTCGCTTCTTTCCCGACCGCGACCAAGCCGTCGCCTGGCTGGCGGCGGAATAGGCGGACGGCCGGACTCGCGCCGGACACGGTTCTTGCGGCGCCGCCGCGCATCTCCGGATGCCGGAACGCCGCTTTCTCCAACGCAGATCACTGCCCCATGACCCAGCGCCCGACCACGCTCGGCGCCCTGCGCGCCTCTGGATACCGCCCGCGGTCCGTGAAGACGGAGATCCGCGAGAACCTGATGGCAAAGCTGCGCTCCGGCGGGCCCATGTTCCCCGGCATCGTGGGCTACGAGGACTCCGTGGTGCCCGCGCTGGCCAACGCCGTGCTGGCCCGGCACAACTTCATCCTGCTGGGGCTGCGCGGGCAGGCCAAGAGCCGCATCCTGCGCCAGCTTACCACGCTGCTGGACCCCGAGGTGCCCGTGCTGGCCGGCAGCGAGGTGAACGACGACCCGTTCCAGCCCATCAGCAAGTACGGCCGCCAGCTCATCAACGAGGCCGGCGACGACGCGCCCATCGAATGGATTGGCCCGGACCGGCGCTACGTGGAGAAGCTCGCCACGCCCGACGTGACGGTGGCGGACCTCATCGGCGACATGGACCCCATCCGCGCGGCTCGCGGCGGCCACCTGCTGAGCGACGAGCTGACGATCAACTTCGGCCTGCTGCCGCGCGCCAACCGCGGCATCTTTGCCATCAACGAGCTGCCGGACCTGTCGGGCAAGGTGCAGGTGGGCCTGTTCAACGTGCTGCAGGAAGGCGACATCCAGATCAAGGGATTTCCCATCCGCATGCCCCTGGACGTGATGCTCGTCTTTAGCGCCAACCCCGAGGACTACACGGCGCGCGGCAAGATCATCACGCCGCTCAAGGACCGCATCGGCGCGGAGATCCTCACGCACTACCCGCGCACCCCGGAAGAGGGGATGGAGATCACGCGGCAGGAGGCGTGGACCCGCCGCGACGGCGAGGGCGACGCGCGGCAGGAGATCACGGTGCCGCCGTTCGTCTCGGAGCTGGTGGAGCGCGTGGCGTTCCTGGCCCGCGACGACAAGCGCATCGACCGGCGCAGCGGCGTGTCGCAGCGCATGCCCATCACGGTGATGGAGACGGCCGTGAGCAACGCCGAGCGCCGCGCCCTCACGAGCAGCGAGCCCCGCGTGGTGGCCCGCGTGGCCGACGTGTACGCGGCGCTGCCGTCCATCACGGGCAAGATGGAGCTGGAGTACGAGGGCGAGCTGCAGGGCGCCGAGGCCATCGCCAAGGACCTGATCGCCGCCGCCGCGCGCGACCTGTTCGACCGCACGTGGGAGGTCGACATGCTGGACACCATCGTGGACCACTTTGACCGCGGCGGCGTGCTGCAGATCAGCGACGGCGCGTCGGCCGAGGCGTGCCTGGCGGGGCTGCGGGGCGTGCCCGGGCTGGTGGAGGCGCTGGAGGAGGCCGGGCTCT
>NZ_DASURI010000045.1:0-14303 GCF_036280135.1 Longimicrobium sp. | reverse complement strand
GGTGCCTTCCGCGACGGCGGACGTCACGTCGTCGGCAAGCTCGGCGTCGGGCGCGGGCGCGGCGGGCGCGTCCACGAGCCCCTCGGCGATCTCCACCTCGCGGATCTCGCCGGCCGTGCGCAGGGCCGCGTCCACCTCGGCCACGGGCGACGGGGTGCGCAGGATGAAGCGGAGCACCCCGCTGAAGCCGTCCTCCTGCATCGCGGCTTCGCTGGGTTCCAGCCCGCTCACCTCGCCCAGCCCCCGCGCGGCGCGCAGGGCCATGAACGCGCGCACCCCCGGCAGCGCCGACGCCGGGTCCACCGTCACGCGGACGCGCAGGGCGCCGGCGGGCGGTGCCTCCTGCGCTTCTACGGCCGGCGCGGCGGGCGTGGATTCAGCGGGGGACGCGGCACCCGACGGCGCGTCGGTGGCGCTTTCCAGCGCGCGCAGCCGGGCGACGACGGGGGCCACCGTGCCCTCGTCGTCGCCCTCTTCCACGGCCACCTCGATGGAGCGCTCCAGGGCGTCGCAGGCGGCGAACAGCGTGTCCACCAGCTCGGCGCCGGGGGTCATGCGGCCCAGGCGCACCCGGTCCAGCACGTTCTCCATCTCGTGGGCCAGGTCCGCCACGGCGCGGTAGCCCATGGTGGCGGACATGCCCTTGATGGTGTGCACGGCGCGAAACAGCCCCTCCACCGCCTCGCGGGAGCGCGGATCGCCCTCCAGCGTGAGCAGCAGGTGGTTGATCGCGGAGACGTGCTCGCGGGATTCGCTGAGGAAGAGTTCCGCGTACTGCGAGAGCTCCATCAGTGGCGCTGGTTGGGGGAGAAGTGCCTAGTACCAAGTGCCAGGTGCCAGGAAACGTCGACCTGGCACTTGGAACTGGGCACTTGGCACTTTCATCCCAGCACCCGCTGCACCGCCTCCAGCACCCGCGACGGCTGGAAGGGCTTGACCACGAAGTCCTTGGCGCCGGCTTGGATGGCCTCGATCACCAGGGCCTGCTGGCCCATGGCGCTGCACATCAGGATGCGCGCGGAGGGGTCTTCCTTGACGATCTCGCGAACGGCGTCGATGCCCCCCATGTCGGGCATGACGATGTCCATCGTCACCAGGTCGGGCTTGTGCTGGCGGTACTTCTCCACCGCCTGAACGCCTGTCTCGGCCTCGGCAACGATCTGAAATCCTGCCTGCGTAAGGATGTCGCCGATCATGGTGCGCATGAAGATGGCGTCGTCGCAGATCAAGACGGTCTGGCTCATTGGCGTCCGTTGGGGTAGCCGGGTGCAGGCGTCGTTCGCCCGGGTTAGGCAGAAAGGATGGGGGCGATGATCTCGTCGGGATCCACGGCCACGAACACCTGGCCGTCCGTCTCGCCCACTCCGCGCAGGTACGCGCGGTCGATCTTGAGCGCCCGCAGCGCGCAGGCCGAGTCCTGCAGCGCCGCGGGGTCCACGTCCACGATGCGGGACACCTCCTGCACCGCCAGCCCCGCCAGCTTTCCCCGGTGCTCCACGATGACGATGCTGTGGTCCGGGTTGGCCGCGGCGGATGGAAGCTTGAGGCGCGCGCCCAGGTCCACCACCGTGACGATGCGCCCCCGCAGGTTGATGAGCCCGCAGACGTGGGGTCCGCTCCCCGGCAGCGGCGTGTACGGCCGGGCGGGGATGATCTCGCGGATGCGCTCGATCCCCACGCCAAACCGGTGCTCGCCCACCACCAGCAGCGCCATCCGCTCCAGGACCACTTCGTCCGTGGGCTCCCCCGCCGGTGCGGCTGCCTGGGTATCGGTAGGGAACATCGCGCTCAGGAGGTGTCGCCGGGAAGGTGAGCGCACAGTATAGCGGGGCGCCGGGGCGGCGGTCAAGAAAAGTGCAGCGGGAAGAAGCGTGCGAAAGTGCGAAAGTGCGGGAGTGCGAAAGTGAGCCCCGCTCAGTAGCGGATTCCGCCTCCGGTTTTTGGATTCGACGATGGCGGCCGCCCGGATCTCTCCGGGCGGCCCCCGCGTCCTCGATCCGGTTCGAGCGAACGGGGAACGTCAGCAGCAGCAGGAGATCCGCAGCTCGCAGGTGGCGCCGTCGCACGTGTCCCAGCACACGGTGCAGCATCCGCCGCAGGTGCCGGCGCAGTCCGTCTCCTCGCAGGTGGGCACACCCGGACAC
Source organism: Longimicrobium sp. (assembly GCF_036280135.1). Classification (GTDB taxonomy): domain Bacteria; phylum Gemmatimonadota; class Gemmatimonadetes; order Longimicrobiales; family Longimicrobiaceae; genus Longimicrobium. The sequence continues at coordinate 12,159 of NZ_DASURI010000045.1, read as the reverse complement.
GTGCAGACGCTGTAGCAGCTGCACTGCTCGCCGAACACGGTCCCGGCCGGGGCCTCGGCCTCCTTCGTCCGGAAGCTCTCCACGACCAGGTTCTCCACCTCGAGCTTCAGCTTCTTCATGGGGCGTTCTCCATCGTGAATCGGTGATTATCGGCCAGAAATCGACACGTGCGGATGATACGGCGGCACCGGCGAGAGGTCCAGCGGATCGTGTCGAACGCACGAACCCCCGGCGGCCGTGGGGCCGCCGGGGGTCCTGAGAAACGCGATCAGACGGCCGTCAGCCCTGGCACAGGCAGGTGCGGCCGCAGGTGTCCCAGCACGTGGCCCGGCACGACTCGCAGCTGGCCGCGCACGTGCCCTCGCAGCTCGCGGCGCAGGTGTAGTCGTCGCACGTGTTGTTGCAGGTGGCGTCGCAGGTGGGGCAGCCGGGGCAGCTGCAGATGGTGGGGCAGGTGCACAGCTCCTCGCCCACGACCGTGCCCTTAGCCCGCGCGGGGGCGCTGGTGTCGAAGCTCTCGACGGCCAGCTCGTCCAGGTGAAGCTTGAGCTTGTTCATGGATCTCTCCTCGATGGGATTGTCACGGGTCCGCCGTTCCGGCCGGACACGCACCGCGGACCCACCGGGTGCGTGCGAACGAAAGATCGTCCGCGCGCCGCGGCCCTCCCATCGGTTTGGGACGATCCGCGCGATCGTGGGACGGCCCGCGAACCCCGTCCGCGAACGGTTCATCCCCCATCCGCCACGATTCCCCAAAACGAAAGCAGAGTACCTCACCTCGCGATGAAGTACTCTGCTGCCTCTGCTTCCTCTGCGTGAGAATGCAGTTGCGGTTACGCCGTCCCCCGCGCCCACTCCGCCGCGGCCGCGAGGTCCGGCGGCAGGGGCGACTCGAAGCGCATCGGCTCGCCCGTGCGGGGGTGGATAAAGCGCAGCTCCGTGGCGTGCAGGAAAGAAACTGCGCTACGTGAACTTAGACCTCCACTATGTCCCGCTCGCGGGCAATCTCATCCGCACGTCCGAGTTGCCTCTGCAGCAGCGTAGTCAGCGTGTAGACCTTCAGCTCCTCTCCACGATACCCGTATCGGACCATCGCATCGAGAATAACTGCGCGCGCGGCCCTGTAGGAATCCGTATCGGTCTGCACGGCATCATTACGTCCGAGTTCTATGTCGCCGAGCGCCTCTAAATGAGAAATATCCTCCTCAAAGCGCTCGCTTGAAGCCCGAGCTAGAATCTCCGGGGCCTCGTCCTCCTCTTCGTCATCCTCCTCGGGGTCGTACTCGGGAAAGTATGCATCGCGATCTACATCTGGGAACGAACGATATGCTCGCTCCACGAACCCGGTCTGCAATTTGTCCAACCGGGGCCGATCGGCCCCGTCTGTGAGATCTCTCACGAGAAGATCGATGAGGATGGCGGCCTCAGTGGGCGTAAACTGCTCAAGCGATTCGACCGCAGCAAGGTACACAGCATCTTCGTCGCCCAGCTTTGCCTGCACGAATGCCGCAATTTCCTCCTCCCGCAGACTAAGGAACGTATACGCGAACTGGGGGCCGACCGGCGACACTCGATCGCTTCTGGTCAAATCAGCCAGCGCGTTTTGCACTTTCTTCGAGCGGCCTTTGGTCGTCAGGTCGGCGCAGAGCAATACGTAGAAGTTTACCATCTGCGGACCCGCAGTGGCCTCGAACGTCTGCGCCTTCAACTTCATAAACCAGTCGTCAGCTTCGAGCTCTCGATCGGATTTTACTTGGAAGCCGATCCGGCTCTGCACCGCCTCCACCGACTTTCCCCACGGGAGATAGCGAAGGAGTACGTCAACGCCTCCATCGCGAATACCTTGGATGTTGAACGCAGCGTGCTGGTAACGCTCGAACAGGTCTAATATCAGATTGAGCTTGGCTTCGATCGCTGGGCAAAGATCCCGATCGTGCCATTGGTCTCGAAATGAGGCCGTTTGTGCGATCGTCGCCTGCCGATAGTGTAGCAGACCAAAGACAATGCGACTTAGGTGATCGGGAAAATCGTGTTGCGCCATGTGAGATGAATTCTTCGATGTTAGGGTGAGACTGGCTCCGGGACGCAAGGTGCATCAGACGCGACTTGATCTTCGTTACGTCGTTCCCCGCGCCCACTCCGCCGCGGCCGCGAGGTCCGGCGGCAGGGGCGACTCGAAGCGCATCGGCTCGCCCGTGCGGGGGTGAGTGAAGCGCAGCTCCGTGGCGTGCAGGAACTGGCGCGGCACCCGTTTGGCCAGCCCCGCCGCCCACGCGCGCTCCGGCCCGCCAAAGCCGCGGTGCCGTTCCGGCGCGTACGTCGCATCGCCCACCACGGGGTGGCCCAGGTGCAGCAGGTGCACGCGGATCTGGTGCGTGCGCCCCGTCTCCAGCTCCGCGCGGACGAGGTCCGCCGCGCGCCACTGCTCCAGCCGCGTGAATCGCGTGCGCGCCGTGCGGCCGTCCGGCACCACGGCCATCCGCTTGCGCTCCGTGGGATGCCGGCCGATGGGCGCGTCCACCGTCACCTGCGGCTGGGGCAGGTGCCCCCACGCGGCGGCCAGGTAGGCGCGGCGAATCTCGCGGCGCTTGAGCGCCTCGCTCAGCGCGCGGTGCGCCTCGTCGTGCTTGGCGACGATCATCAGCCCGGACGTGTCCTTGTCCAGCCGGTGGACGATGCCCGGCCGCAGCACCCCGCCGATCCCCGACAGGTCGCCCACGGCGTGCAGCAGCGCGTTCACCAGCGTTCCGGTCGGGTTGCCGGGCGCCGGATGAACGACGAGGCCGGGCGGCTTGTCGATCACCAGCAGGTCTTTGTCCTGGTGGACGATGGACAGGGGGATGTCTTCCGCCGCGAGCGTCGATGGCGCCGGCGCGGGAATGACCACTTCCACGCGGTCGCCGGGCACGGGACGGTCGCGCTTTTTGGGCGCGGCGCCGTTCAGGGTGACGCGGCCTTCCTCGATGAGCTGCGCGGCACGCGAGCGCGACACGTCCAGCCGCGCGGCCAGCCAGCTGTCCAGCCGGTCGCCCGCCTCGTCGCCCGCGACCAGCTCCACCCGCTGCTCACCCGTCATGCTCCGCCCTCCGCATCCACCCGCTTGTCTTCCTGAGGAAGGCGCCGCGCGATCCGTCCCGTGACATGATCCACGGCGCCGACCGAAGGATCTTCCCGCCGATGCACGACGCCGCCGCGCGGCAGGATTCCGCCCCGGCGACGCCCGTGCACGTGAGCGGCGTCCGAGGCAGGGATACAAGATCCTTCGGTCGCGCCCCGAGTGCGGCGCGGAAGGCGAGTCCGCGCGGGCGCTCCCTCAGGATGACGCTTTCGGGGTTCGTTGAACGAGCGAGGCGCGGGATGACGCTTTCGGAAGTCGCGCAACGATCGAGGTGGACGCCTCGCCACGTCGACGTGTGGAGCGGCGGACGGGGCATGGCAAACAACCCCTCCCCCGAAGTTGGGGGAGGGGTCGACCGCCGTTGCGAGGAACGAGCAAAAGGCCGGTCGGGGGAGAGGATCCCCCAGCCAGGCTCAGCCCGCGACATCCTCCTCCTTCTCCAGCTTTTGCTCCTCGCGCCACAGCGACACCGCCAGCAGCAGCGCGCCGATGGTCACGCCGATGTCGGCCACGTTGAACACGGGCCAGCGCACGTCGCCAAAGCCCACGTCAAAGAAGTCCACCACGCCGCGCGAGCTGCGCACCCGGTCGATGAGGTTGCCGATGGCGCCGCCCGTCACCAGGGCGATGGAGACCAGGCGCGTGCGGTCCCGCCACGGCGTCTGGCGGTACATCACGAACAGCAGCCCCGCGGCCACCACCGGCAGGATGGTGAACGCCAGCCGCGACCACTCGCCCAGGTGAATGCCAAAGGCAGCGCCGCGGTTGAAGATGTACGTGAGGCGAAAGAAGTCGCCCAGCACCGGCACCGGGTCGTACAGCCGCAGGCTGCGCTCCACGATGAACTTGGTGACCTGGTCGATCACGATCAGCCCGAGCACCAGGCCCAGGTAGAGCGTGATCTTCTTTCGTGCCTCGTCCGGCGTGTCCGGCGCCGTGATGGGCCGCGTATCCGTCATCGTGTCGCTCATCTCCGTCCTGGATCAGGAAAATCAGGAATCCGCTTCCGCCCGGACCTACGAACGCGCCGCGCGCGCCAGGGCGATGGTGCCCGTGACGCCGTCCAGGTCCACCTCGCGCGAGGACTCGTACCCCTCGAAGTCCGTCAGGGAGCCCGTCTCCAGCTCCACGGCCAGGGTCTCGTCCGCAACGGTCCGCCCCCACTCGCGCGCCACGTCCAGGATCTCGCCGTCGCCAAAGACGCCCAGGCGAATGCGGTCCTGCACCTCCAGGCCGCTTTCCTTGCGCAGGTTCTGCACCCGGTTCACCAGCTCGCGGGCCAGCCCCTCCAGCCGCAGTTCCGGCGTGATGGTCGGGTCCAGCGCCACCGTGAAGCCGCCCTCGTCCGCCGTGGCGAAGCTCCCCCTGGCGCTCTGCACCACCTCGAAGTGGTCGGCGGACAGCGCCACCGTCTCGCCCTCGGCCTCCACCGTGAGCGGCTCGCCCCGGCGGAACGCGGCCAGCGCGGCGGAATCCAGCGCGCGTATGGCGTCCGCCACCCTGGGCGTCCGCTTGCCGAACACGGCGCCCAGCGCCTTGAAGTTGGGCCTGGCGCTCAGCGTCACCAGCTCCTCGGCGGCGTGCATGAACTCCACGCGGTGCACGTTGAGCTCGTCGCGCAGGATCTCCAGCAGGGTGGCATCCACCCCGTAGCCGTCCGGAACGACGGCGTAGAGCGCGCCCAGCGGCTGCCGCACGCGGATGCTCACGGCGTCGCGCGCGGCGCGGCCCAGCGTGGAGAGCGTGCGCACGGCCTGCATCCCCCGCTCCAGCCCGGCGTCCACGGAATCCGAGTCCACCGCCGGGAAGGACGCCAGGTGCACGCTCGTCCCCGTGAGCGCGCGGTGCACCCAGTCGCTCAGGAACGGGGCGAACGGCGCCATCAGCCGCGACACGGTCACCAGCGCCTGGTGCAGCGTGGCGAAGGAGGAGCGGGTGTCGGCCGCGTCGGCGCTGCCCCAGAACCGGTCGCGCGAGCGGCGCACGTACCAGTTGCTCAGGTCGTCCACCACGAAGTCGGCAATGGCGCGCACGGCGTGCGTGAGGTTGTACCCCTCCAGGTCCTCCGTGACGCTCGACGTCACCGTCGCCAGGCGCGAAAGCAGCCAGCGGTCCAGCAGGGAACGCTCCGCCGGCACCTCCGCGTCCGCCGTCCACCCCTCGAGATTCGCGTACAGGGCGAAGAAGCGGTACGTCTGCCGCAGCGTGTCGAACGTCTTGCGCTGCACCTCGCGCACGCCCTCGGGCTCAAAGCGCTTGGGCAGCCACGGGTTGGACGTGGACAGCAGGTACCAGCGGATGCTGTCCGCGCCGAACTGGTCGATGGCCTCCCAGGGGTTCACCGTGTTCCCCCGGGACTTGGACATCTTCAAGCCATTGGCGTCCAGGATCTGGTCGTTGACGATGACGTTCCGGTACGCCGGCCCGCGTCCGAGCAGCGTGCTGATCGCCAGCAGCGAGTAGAACCACCCGCGCGTCTGGTCCACGCCCTCGGCGATGTAGTCCGCGGGAAACTGGCGCTCCTGCAGCGCGCGGTTCTCGAACGGGTAGTGGTGCTGGGCGAACGGCATGGCGCCCGAGTCGAACCACACGTCGATCACCTCGGGCGTGCGGCGCATGGTCCCCCCGCACGCCTCGCACGTCCACTGCAGGTCGTCCACGTACGGACGATGGGGATCGGGGAGCTGGGCCAGCCCCGTCTTTTGCCGCAGCTCGTCGAAGCTGCCGATGAACTCCACGTGCGAGGGCTCCCTGTCGCACACCCACGCGGGGAGCGGCGTGCCCCAGTAGCGGTTGCGGCTGATGGCCCAGTCGATGTTGTTCTCCAGCCACTCGCCAAAACGCCCCGCGCCCACCTCCGGCGGGTTCCAGCCCACCTGGTTGTTGTTGGCGATGAGCGCGTCACGCACGGCCGTGGTGCGGATGAACCACGAGTCGCGCGCCATGTACAGCAGCGGGCTCTGGCACCGCCAGCAGTGCGGGTAGCTGTGCTCCTCCTTCGAGAACTTGAAGACCAGGCCGCGCCCCTTGAGGTCGATCACCAGGTCCGTGTCGGCGTCCTTGACAAAGACGCCGCCCACCAGGGGCAGGTCCTCGCGAAAGGCACCGCGGTCGTCCACGGGGCGCAGCACGGGAAGCCCCACGCTCTGCCCCAGGGCGTAGTCGTCCGCGCCGAACGCGGGGGAGATGTGCACGATGCCCGTGCCGTCGCCGCTGCTGACGAAGTCGGCCGGGTACACGTGCCAGGCGTTGCGCACCTGCTCGTCGCTGAATCCCGTAGGCTGCACCCAGTCGAACGGGCGCTGGTACGCCAGGCCGGCGAGCTCCTCGGGACGGTACGACCGCGTGACCTCGGCCTCCTCGCCGAACAGGGCGGCCACGCGGGCGCGCATCAGGATGGTGCGGCGATTCTCGCGCGCCACCTCCACGTACTCCTCCGTGGGGCTGATGGCCAGCGCCACGTTGCTCACCAGCGTCCACGGCGTCGTCGTCCAGACGAGCAGCTCGCGGCCGTCCGGCTGCCCGTCGTCGCCCAGCACGGGCATGGTCAGGTACAGCGACGGGTCCTTGACGTCCTTGTAGCCCTGCGCCACCTCGTGGCTGCTGAGCCCGGTGCCGCAGCGCGGGCAGTACGGCAGGATCTTGTGGCCGCGGTAGAACAGGCCGCGCTTGTTGATCTCCGACAGCAGCCACCACACCGACTCGATGTACTCGGGCCGGTAGGTGACGTACGGGTCGCTGTAGTCCAGCCAGTAGCCGATGCGCGCGCTGAAGCGCTCCCACTCGTCCGTGTAGGTGAGCACGGACTCGCGGCACACCTCGTTGAAGCGGGCGATGCCGATCTCCTCGATCTCCCGCTTGCCGCTGATGCCCAGGCGCTTTTCGGCCTCGATCTCCACGGGCAGGCCGTGCGTGTCCCAGCCGGCCATGCGGGGCACGTAGCGGCCCTGCATGGTGCGAAAGCGCGCCACCGTGTCCTTGAGGGTGCGCGCCATCACGTGGTGAATGCCGGGACGGCCGTTGGCCGTGGGCGGGCCCTCGTAAAAGACGAAGGGCTGGCCGTCCTTCGTCTGCTCCAGGCTCTGCCGAAAGGTGTCCTCGGCCTGCCAGCGGCTCAGGACTTCGTCTTCCAGCGCGTTAACGCTCGGGGGAAGCTCGGGAAACGTGCTCATCTCATGGCTCACGAATCTGACGCGATTGTCGAACCTCTAACTTACTCCCGATGCGCGAACAGCGACAACCCACCAGCCCCGCATCGAGAGCGGGGCCGCCCAGATCTCCGCGGTCCGCCGGCACACCAGCCACAGCCCTGAGGAGCAAGGCGGGCTCGCGGTACTACGAAGCAGCCGATTCTGCTGCGCGCCAACGCCAACGCTCGGTTTCGAGACGCTCCGCACTCAGATCATCTTCAAGAAACTGCCAAAAGAACTCGAACTTCTTCTGATCGATGGAATTGCGGGGCAGGTTTATCAGACGCAGCCCCGAGAGATCCGGCTCCTCGACCCGGACCTGTACGCATGGGTCGTCGTGCGAGGGTTCAAAGATCCCGAAGTGCTTTTTGATCATGGGTTGAAGCTCACCTGACAACTGGGCTTTCGGGCCATGGTCCACGTATAGCCGCACGTGGTATCCAACATCCTGACGGTTTGATTGGGCCTTGATGTGCTCTCCCAGGACTTCAAACGCATTCTCCGTGTTCAACGCACCGTTTCTGCGCCGGAAATCAGCATCCAGCACGACGAAGATCCGGCGGATCAGGACGCCCTGTTCGGCAGACACGCGACTGGACGAAAAGAATGTTTCAAGGTTGCCTCCCAGCCATGATTCGAGGTCCGAAAGAACGCTGTATCTACTGCCTGGGCCCACCGTGGACATCAGTTTTGCCAGGATTTCATCGGTACGCTGGGCGGAGGGGGTAAGCTTGATGCCTTGACCGCTCTGGGAGGGGAATTTCTCGGTGGACAGGGCGCAGAGCGCTTCGGTGTTCTGAGCAGTGTTCCGTATGACGTCAACCAGGTACTCCCGATACACATCCTTTGCCCAATGCGTGCTTTCCTTCAGAGCGGACAGTCCGTCGAGCATCTTGTTCAAGCTGCCTGTAAGTCTGTCGTCTTCATCGATTCCAAGCTTCACACTGAGGACTTCGGACACGGCCGTTTCTGTTTCGACATCCCGCAGGCGCTCAAGGTCGGTGAGCAGCTTCTTTGACAGCCGCACGTCGCGAAGGTTTTCCTCGAGCGTACTTTGAACCGTTGTCGACAGCAGTTCCTCGTATCCTTTGCGTACGATCTCGGCAATGAAGAGTGCCAGGGCCGTCGCGAGCATCGCGAATGCGGCTTCTCTCAAGTCCTCGGCAGTCCCCGGCGACAGCGCCGGGTCTTTCGAGTAGCTGAACAGCACCGCCCCGGCGCCTCCGAGAAGGGCGACGAGAAGGTACTGCTTGTACCGCACGATCTTCTCGAGGAAACCCGGATCGCTGACGCTCATTATGGCTCGCCTATCGAGAGTTTACCGATTGTTCGAACACAGACTCGCCTGCTGAGCCCTCGTACTCGTCAACGCTCAGGAGGGGGAACGGGCTCCAGCTTTTCGCGATTGCGGTCCACTGCGCGGCTCGCCAGGTCACGGAACGTGGGTCGCGCGCGCATGAGCTCGCGCACGTTCTCACGCACGGTTTGACGCACCCGCTCCAGGGCGCGGCCGTGCATCACCTCCAGCTGGTCGCCGGCCGGGCGGCCGCCGGCATGGCGCTCCTCCCACTCCACCCAGCAGCCGATGAGTCCGCCGCAGTTCACGATGTAGTCCGGCAGCACCAGCACGCCGCGCTCCTCCAGCCAGCGCTCCGCCTCGTTGGTCAGCGGGCCGTTGGCACCCTCCGCCACGATCCGCGCACCGGTGCGCTCGAAGAAGACCGTCACGTCCTGAACGTTCTTGTTCTCCGTCCCCCGCACGCGCTCCAGCTGGTCGGGCATGGCCAGCACCAGCGTGCGCGCGGCGGGGACGAAGATGTCGCAGGGGATCGAGAAAAGCGCATCGGGGTCGTCCGACCAGGCGGCACGCCCCCCGGTTTCCGTCACGAACGCCCGGACGGCCTCGTCCCCGCCCGTCTGCCAGGCCCGAAAGAGCCCGTCGGCGTCCAGTCCGGTTTCGTCGAGGGCGAAGATCATCCCCAGCGCGTTGCTCACGGCGCGAACGCGGACGCCCCGCTCGTGCAGCCGCCGCGCGGCGTGCGCGCCCACGGCGCCGAAACCCTGGACGGTGGCCGTCATCCCGCGCAGGCGCCCCTCGGGAACGCAGGCGGCGATCCCCTCCACCAGTCCCTCGGCCGTGTAGCCCCGGTGGTCGATGGACAGCCCGCCGTCCGCGATGCTCAGCCCCGTCACGTGGTCCAGCAGGCCGTCCACGTGGCTCGCGCGGTTCTGGATCTCCTCGGGCACGTTCATGTCCGGGCCAAAGATCACGCCCGGGTCGATGGCGGCCACGGCGCGGATGTGCTCGGTGAGGATGCGCACCTTGCGCTCCGCGTCGTCCACGATCTCCGGCGTGGTCACCAGCACGCTCTTCTGCCCGTCCGCCGGGATCATGGCGGCCAGGCTCTTTTCCGTCATGGCGCACGACAGGCGGCCGACCTCCGCGAGGCCGTAGTCCCCGTCCGCGTCCGCGGGGCGCGGCACGAAGCGCGCGCCGCCGATCCGCCGCGCAAAGTTCTGCCGGTGGATGGCCGTGCGCGCGACGGTGGGCCCTTCGTGGTGCGTGGTCACGACGAGCGCGAACGGCTCGCCCTCGATCTCGACGTCCCGGTCCACCCGTGGCTCCTGCGACATGACGTACGCTCCTCGTAAGGGTAAGAAACCCGGCCCGCGTGAATTGGCGTCACCTGCCCGCCCATGCTACTGGCTGTTGTAGTAGAGGTCAATCAACAGATTGGAGGGACACGCATGGAGAAAAATCCGCCGCGCCCCCGGGCCGGGACGCGGCGGATCCGTCATCACGCCGTCACGCCTACGCGCGGTTCAGGGCGTGGGCGCGGCGTCGGGAGACTGGGCGCGGATGTTCTCGCAGGCCGCCTGCAGCCGCTCGCGCATTCCCGCATCGGCCTGGGCCGCCTGCGCCGTGCACATCCGGTAGCGCGCCTCGGCCGACTCGCCGGACGCGGCCGTGGGACGCGCATCGTCCTCCTCGCGTTCGCCGCCCGTGGCGCGGCGGAGCGAGTCGCGGACGGCGTCGGAGCGGGCCTGGACGTCCTCCGCCGCCCTGGCGGAATCTTCCGGGCTCACGTACGGCTCCTCGCCGGGAAGCACGAAGCCGGCGGAGCCCTGCTCCTCCTCCGCCTGCCCGTCGCCTTTGCACGCGGAGACGGCCACGAGCGACATCAGCACCAGGACGCGGATCAGGAGGCGGTTCGTCACAGGGTCTGCAGGGGGTCGGCGGGTTCGGGAAGGGCGAGGAGCTCGTCCAGCAGGGCGCGGCCCTCCGGCCAGGCGCCCAGACCGCTGGCGGAGTTCAGGTGGCCCAGGGCGCCCACTTCCACCAGCCGGCTGCCCCACGCCTCGGCCATGAGCCGCGCGCGATCCATGGACAGGTACGGATCGTCCTCGCTGGCCACGAGGATGGTGGGAAACGGCAGCGGGTGCAGGGGCATGGGCGCGAACCCGCGCGCCTCCAGCGGGAACCCCGCGCCGTCCACGTCCGCCGGGGCCACGAGCAGGGCGCCGCGCACCGTGCGCGCGGCCAGCCCCGCCCAGTGGACGACCGTCGCGCACCCCAGCGAGTGCGCGGCCAGCACCACGCCGCGACCGGCGTCGCGCACGGCGTCGTCCAGGGCGCGCACCCACGCGCGGCGCTCGGCGGCGTCCCAGTTCTCCTGCTCCACGCGCCGGAACGACGGGTCCGCCGCCTCCCAGTGCGTCTGCCAGTGCTCCGGCCCGGAGCTCCACAGCCCGGGCACCATCAGGGCGCGTGTGTTCATTCCCCGCGAAGGCGAACGGCCAGGCTGGCGGCGTATCCCACGAACCCCAGCCGCCGCGCGATGGCCATGGACGATGTGTTGGATGCCAGCGTGCGATACTGCGCCACGAGCCCGGCGTCCAGCGCCGTGCGCGCGGCCAGGGCCACGGCGGCCGCGCCCAGCCCGCGCCCGCGCAGGTCGGGACGGGTGACCACGGCCAGGTGCGCGATGCGCCGGCCCCACACCTCGTAGCCGGACACGGCCGCCAGCGCGCCGTCCGCGAACACGCCGGCCACGGGCGCGTCGCCCAGCGTGCTGCCGCCGTGCTCCCACGCCTCCGGAGAAACGGCGGCGCGCAGCGCCCGCAGCGCCGGCCGGTCCGCCTCGTCCAGCAGCCGGACCTCCGCGTCGACCCCGAAGGGGCGCAGGGTGCCGGCGTCCGCGTACGCGATCACCGCCGGGCCCACGACAGCCTCCAGGCGCTCGCCGAACACGGCGCGCCAGCGCTCGTCATCCACCAGCCCCCCGCCCGCCGCCCGCGCCGCGTCCGGCCCGTAGCGCTCCAGCAGGGCCGGGGGCAGGGAGACGATGGGCGCGCCGCCGAACGCCTGCGCGTACATCCCCGCGTAGTCGCCCAGCCCCGCGTGGGGAACGGCCAACGGGCGCGACGCCCGCAGCCGCGACCGCGGCACGCCCAGCCACGCGACCCAGTAGCCGTCCAGCGCGTCGACGGTGGCGGGGGAGAGCACGGCGGCTACAGGCGCTCCACGACGCCTTCCACCAGGGCCGTGAGCCCGGGCTCCGCGGCGGTGGCCGTGGCGATGATCTTCGTGATGTCGGCCGGCTCCAGCGCGTCGGGCAGGCACTGGTCGGTGATGATCGAGATCCCTATCACCCGCATCCCTTCGTGCACCGCCACGATCACCTCGGGTACGGTGGACATGCCCACGACGTCGGCGCCGATCGCGCGGAGCATTCGGTACTCCGCACGGGTCTCGAGGTTCGGACCCGGCACCGCGACGTACACCCCTTCCCGGAGCACGATCCCCAGCTCCAGCGCGGCCGCCCGGGCAAGCGCGCGCAGCGAGGGATC
>NZ_DASURI010000044.1:0-12775 GCF_036280135.1 Longimicrobium sp. | reverse complement strand
GCCCGTCCCTGCGCGCGTAGCGGCAGACGCAGTACACCACGCGCGCCGTGTTCTCGGCGCGCGATCCGCAGTACAGGCACTCCAGCACGCTCGCGCCATCCGCCTGCATCAGTCTCATCCGACTCATTGTCCTTCCGTCCTTTCTATCCGTACCCGGATCATCTTTCGTTGAAAATCGGCAAACAAAAAGAGCCGTCCCCGCGGGGGACGGCTCCCTTCGCGTGCCTTGCGGCGTGCGGCCTTAGCCGACGCGCGTCACGTTCTCGGCGGCGGGGCCCTTCTGGCCCTCGACGACGTCGAACTCCACCTGCTCACCCTCGGCGAGCGACTTGAAGCCGCTGCCCTGGATGGCCGAGTGGTGCACGAAGCAGTCCTTGGCCCCGTTCACGGGCGTGATGAAGCCGAAACCCTTGCTGTCGTTGAACCACTTGACGGTTCCCATGGTACGCATACCGGTACTCCTGTCTGGATGTGTGCTGACCGTCGAGGTGCGCGGTATCTCCGTACTCACCGACCGTCGTGCTTCGCGGGATTTCGATTTCGCCCCCCGCATCGGGCGTCTCAGCGAAGCCCGGAAAAACAAAAAGGACCCGGGACAGTGTAGCATCCCAGGTCCGTTCGTCCTCTGGTATTCGGGCCGCGTGCGGCCGTCCGCTTGCTGAAGTACCCAAGCTAGCGCATCCGCACGCTCCTGTCAACCGCATGGCGCCAGGACGCGATCGGCGGATGGCCGGTTCCGGCGCGTCACTCCTCCGTGACGACGCTCTGCACCACCTTGCCGTCGCGCACCAGGGCATACCCCACGGGGCCGGCGGAGCGGCCGCGGCTGACGGCGGGGTTGGCAAAGGCCCACAGCTCGTCGCCGTCGCCGGCCTGCTGCTTGAGCTTTTGCCACGCCATCCGCACGCGCAGGGCGTTGGCGGGGCCGGGGCCGCCGCCGTACGACGTGGGCGCGTTCTCCACCCGCTGGGTGAGCCACTCCGTCGGGATCGTCTTCACGAAAGGCACGTAGCTGTAGAGCATGAACGGGAAAGGGCGAACCGGGGCGGCCGGCGGCGGCCGTCCGCCCCGCGGGCACGTGCGTCAGGCCTGCGGATAGGCCGTGAGCTCGCCGTCGCGCGTAAGGAGCACGGAATTCCCGGGCCCCTGCTGCAACAGGTCCATCCAGCGGCCGCCGGACAGCTGCTCCAGCAGGCGCGCGGAGGCGTCCTTGCCCTGGACCATGGCCCGGTGCTCGATGTGCAGGAACCGCGCGTCCGTGCCGGGGCCGGCCATGAAGCGCCACACGTGACGGCCGGACTCGTTGCGCTCGGCCGTGCGCACCTGCCGCCAGCGCCCGCGCGCCTGCCGCTTGATGGCGGCGCTCAGCTCCCCCGCCACGCGGGTGATCTGCTGTTTCCGGGATTGTTGCGGGGTCATGGAAAACCTGGGTGCGTGCATGGCGCGGGCGAACGGCCCGCGAAGGTGCTCCGGCGGCGCGGAATGCGCCGGGGAGGAACGGGGTGGATGGACGCAAAACGCCCGCGGCCCTTACGTCTGCGCTGACGTGAGAGCCGCGGGCGTTTTCGCATGCGGGGATGCCATGCTCCCCGGGCGAATCCCTGCATACCCCTCCGCGCGAGGGCGGTTCCGGCGCGCCGACGCGCGTCTTCGGCGCATGGACCGGCCTCGCTCAGGGGCTGGCGTCGCTCGCGGACTTCCCGGCGGCGTACGGATCCTGCGCGATGAGCCACGCGGGCGGGCCGGTGTTCACCCGCACGTCCTCCACGTCCGCGGAAATCTCCATCGTCTCGCCGTCCAGCATCCGCAGGAACATCTCCATCAGCATGCGCGTCTGCACGGCTGTCTGCGACGGGTCGGCGGGGGCGGCGAGCTGGGCCGTGAGCCCGTCGCGCATGGCCGCGCGCTGCTCGTCCGTCAGGTTGGCCTGCATCCGCAGCAGCACGTGCAGCCGGCGCGGCACGGTCACGCCGTTCACGGCCGCGTGGTCGCTGAACGTCATCTGCAGGGTCACGCGGCCCCCGTTGATCATGGCGCCGCCTGCGCTGGGCTCCACGTCGGCGGCGGCCACCACGCGCAGCAGCTGCCGCGTGCGCGCGTCCACGGCCACGTACGCCGAGTCGGGGATGTCCATCGTCTCCACCGCGAGCCCCGGCACGCGCGCCCGCAGCACGTGCGCCACGCGGTCGCCCACCGTGTCCGACGTCACGTAGCGGGCGTCGCGCGCGATCTCCGATGTGTCCGTCGCGCCCGCTCGGTGCTCCGCGGCCAGGCGCGGCCATACGATCATGCTCTTGAACAGGTCGGCGAGCGGCGCGTCGTCCTGCTCCTCCACCTCCCAGCCGTCGCCGTCGCGGTGCACGTACAGCTCCGTGCGCACGGGCCCGGAGGTGAGCGTCAGCACGTAGTTCGACACGCGGGCCGGCACGTTGTCGTGTGCCCGCTTCAGTGCCTCGGCCATGATTCCCGCGGCGATCCCGTCCGGTTCCGGCTGTGCGGCGATGGGAGCTGCGAGGGCCAGCGCGGCCACGACGGCGATGACGATGGATGGACGCATGATGACGTGCGGGAGATGGATGAGGATGATCCGGGCCCCAGGGACCGCCAGGCGTGGTGCCCGTCCGCAATTGTGCCGGTACCCCGTGTGTCCAGGCAAGAGCGACGCGCACCGGCCAGTCGCCGTCGTCCGTCGCCGTTACTGATCGCGATCGGGTGATGATGTAGCGGGGCTGTTCCTGCGACGCAGACCGCGCAAGGGCGTTGCCCATATTTGGATGGTCCTGTACCGCTGCCCGGCAGACCCTGCCAGCGTATGGAGGGGGGCGCTGGCCAGGCGTACAAGCGCTTCGTCCGCCCACGAGTAGACAGGGTGCGGCTGGTCGGCCCGTACGCGCTGCGCCGCATTGTTGCTCCGGCCCCGTCCCTGCGGGTCTTGTGCCTCGAGGATCAGGAGGTGGAATACCGCGTCGGAGAGTTGCTGGGCGTTCACCGTGGCAGAATCCAGCAGGATCACGTTTGGCGACCCTGCGGCAGCGCGGCGGAGCACTGTCGGCGCCGCTCCATCGACCGTGAGCACGAGCGTGATGGGAATCCTGCGATCCGGTCCCGTGGAGGGACTGAACGCATCCGTCTGGGCGGAGAGGTGCGGAACTGTGGCGCCAAACCCGAGCGCGAACGCGAGTGCAAGCGTACTGCGGGAAAGGTTCATGGTGGACTTCGGTTCTGGTTGAGTGCGTGTCTCCCTCGTGTTCGGCTCATGCGGAGGATTGCTCGCAGTATGTTTGCTCCTCCGTGTAGCGGTACTCGGTCTCTCCCGTGTCCGGGTAGTACCAGTAGTGCTCGATGCTCACGGTATAGCATCTTAACACGGTGCCTCCGCCCCCACCTCCGCCGCCACCGTCACCGCTGCACGTCGGGAGGGTAGCGGAAGTCGGGATGGCGACACCGGCATCGTAGGCTTCGATATCGATTCGTTCCCAGTCATCCTCGCACAGCTCCACCAGTCGGCCAAGGGAGGCTACATGATCCCGGTGTATGGTGATCCCGTACAGCGATCGGTACACCCAGCAATGCACCTGGATCTCAGCATCTTCCCACCGGTACTTCCCATTGCCAGAAACCAGGGTTTGAGTGGGATAAGCGTAATACCAGTTCCAGGACGGCAACGGAAAATCGCTGCGCTTGCTTCGCCATTCAGACTTGAACCACTGTCCTTCGTACTCAACGCCGAAAGGCGAGTAGAACGACGAACCAAAGGAGTACTCGCAGGGCACGTCCCGGGACTCCCCCACGACCATGTCCTCGTAGCCGGAGCTTACCACACCGGGCCCGTAGGTGTTCTGGGCACGGGCTCCGCGCGGAACAATGGAAAGAGTCAAAAGAATCGCAAAGAGGAGCCCTCTGAGCATCGTTTCCATCGAAGGTTGATGTAGGCGTAAGCGGGGATGGGGAGTTCTTGGCGACGTGCTAGTCCGGATCGCCGCGACGACGGTGATCCCGCATCTGCTGGCGCTGCCTGATCACTGTGGCGCGGCCCCTCATGCCGTAGATGTTGGCTTCGACCTCCGCGTCCGTCGCGTTCTTCCACAGGGGGGCATAGACCGGATCGAGGAGGGGATCGAGCCGCGGATCGAAGAGCTCGACGAGGTTCCCATGGCGCTGGCCGTTCCAGGGTTCTATCTGGAAGTGTGCGAGAATCGCCATCCGGTGGTCCGGGTGGACGAGTTGGAGGAGACGTTCCAGCGCATCGGGGTCGTACATCTCCTGGATGTTCGCGCGCTCCGCCGCGTCGAGGCGAAAGCTTTCGTCCGGCATGTCGAGGCTGATGGACAAGGGCATTGGCGCCGTCTCGGTTGGTGGCAGGCGTTCGCACCCGGTCAGCGTGAGGTACCCGGCGAGAGCCAGCGGCAGGAGCCGTGCTTGGAGTCGCATGGTCAGTTCCCTGCAAACGGATTGTTCAGGCGGGAAACGTCAGATGGCTTTTCGTTCCACTCTAGTCGCGCTGACGCACCAGCGTCAAGCGCTCTCCTCATGCCTCCCCAAAAAACGCGGATGCCGTCCCCTCGCCGAAAGCAGCCTCTCTACCAAGGGACGCCGTCCTCCTGCTGATTCCTCCGGTCCGCGACCGGCCGTCGCATGGCAGACACCAAGCGCTTCCAACCTCCCCCAGCAGTTTTGGGGGAGGTTGGCGAGCTCCGCGAGCCCGGAGGGGGCGCCCCGCGCGGAGGCCGCTCCCATGCACCGGAGCCGGCCCCGTGGTTCGGACACAAGATCCTTCGTCGCCGCCATGGGTCTCGTCCGGATCAGGATCGCGCGGCGGCTCCTCAGGATGACGCTGGTGCCGTGGCGCGATGCGCCGACTCGTGCGGTGGTGTGGAGGAGAAGGCTCGACGCCCGTTCCGCGTCGCTTCGGTTGCCCGGATCAGCCGAGGTGGAGACGCAGCCAGCGCAGCGTCTCGTCCATCGCCTGGTGCCAGTGCGCCTCCGCCATCAGGTGCACGGCGCCGGGGATCTCCACGTACCGCTGCGTCGCCCGCGGATGCGCCTCCGCCAGGCGCGCGTGCAGGGTGCGGGCGGCGCGCGGCGGCACGTTCTCGTCGCATTCGCCCGTCACGGAGAGCAGCGCGACGCGGCCCAGCGCGTCCAGCGCCCCGTCCGGGCCGCCGCCCTCCGGCCACTCCGGCGAACCGAGCAGCGCCACCGCCGCGCGCAGGCCGGGGCAGACGGCGGTCGCCTGGTACACGACGTATCCACCCATGGAGATGCCCGCGATCCCCACGCGATCCACATCCGCCAGCTCCTCATCCGCCAGCGCGCGGACGATCGCCGGCACCTCGGCCGCCGTCTGCGCCACGAGGGCGATCATCGTCCGCAACGCCTCGTCACGGGGCGCGGCCTGGCGCTCGACGAGGTCGGGGAGGCGGCGGGCACCGTGGCCGGCGGCATCCACCCCCACGGCCAGGAACCCCGCATCCGCCAGCTGCGCCAGCTCCTTGCGGTGCGTCTCCTTGTCCACGCCAAAGCCGTGGAACCAGAGCACGGCCGGCAACGGGCCGTGCGCGTCCGGCCGGCGCGCCAGCAGCAGCGGCACGCCGGCCAGGGAGCGCGAATCGAAGTCCGTCATCCGCGGGCGCGCTGGATCATCTCGGCAATGCGGCGCACGCCCTCCGCCACGGCCGCCTCCTCCGGGCCGAACGAGAAGCGCGCGTAGGTGCGGAACCGCGAGGCGCGGCCGCTGCGGCGCTTGCCGGGGTTGATGTCGAAGAACTCGCCCGGTACGCAGATCACCTTTTCCTCCAGCGCCGCCTGGAAAAAGCCCATGCCGTCGTTCAGCGGGGCGGGGAGGCCGGCCAGGTCCGCCCAGACGTAGAACGTGCCCTCGGGCTCCACGTCCAGCCGCATCCCCGTCCCCCGCAGCCCGTCCACCACGATGCGCCGCTTGCGCAGGAACGCGTCGCGGATGGCCGCCGTCTCCGCGCGGACCAGCGCGGGCTCCATGAGCGGGATGGCGGCGCGCTGTAGGGGCCGGCTTCCGCCGCCGTCCAGGAACGATCCGCTGCTCGTCACCGCGTCGATGATGGAGCGCGGGCCCACCACCCACGTCGTCCGCCAGCCGGGGTAGCGCCAGTTCTTCGTCAGCCCGTCCATGATGACGACGGGGTCCGCGTCCACGTCGTCCACGTAGCGGGCGGCGCTCACCAGGCCCTCCTCGTCCGGCGTGGCGCTCCAGCAGTAGTGCGAGTAGAACTCGTCCAGCAGCAGCGTGCACTCCAGCCGCCGCGCCGCCTCGACCCACGACGCCAGCTCCAGGCCGCGGATGGTCCGTCCCGTTGGATTCGATGGATTCGACAGCAGCAGCGCGCTCAGGCCGCGGCCCGTGACCTCGCGCTCCAGCCGGCCCATGTCGAAGCGGTAGCCATCGGTGCCCTCCAGCAGGATGGGGATGGCCGTGAAGCGCCGAAAGATGTCCAGCAGCTCCTCGTACGCCGTGTAGTCGGGGAGAAAGTGGCCCAGGTTGATCTCGCCCAGGGCGGCCACCGTGCGCGTGAGGCCCAGCCGGCCGCCGCCGCAGATGCACACGTTGTCGGCCGTGTACTGCGATTCCTTGCCCTGGCGGTACAGGTGGTTGTAGAGGTTGGCGACGGCCTCGCGCAGCTCGGGAATGCCGGCCACGGGCGCGTACTCCTGGTCCGCCGGGGCAATCTCGGCGCTCAGCAGGCGGTCGGGGGCGCCGGGCAGGGCGCCCGTCTCGGGCATGCCCTGGCCCAGGTTGCACCAGTCGGGGTGGCCGTAGGCGTAGCCGCGCTTCGTGGCTTCGGCCATCACGTAGATCACGCCGGTGAAGGGCACGGCGCGAAAACCGGGAACCGTGGGCGGCGCCACGGCGATTCGTCTGCGTTCCATCTCTGCGGTCCGGGATAGGTCGTCCAGCGCGGGCGAACCTACGCCCGCGCCCCCGCGCCCGGCAAACAACGGTCCGCGCCCTGTCGCCACCGGCGGACGCGCATCATCTTGCCCCGCCCGAACCCCCTTTCCCGCACCCGCATCCCGTCATGGCGAAGGCATCCCCCTCCCAGCGCTACGTCGCGTTCCTGCGCGCCATCAACGTCGGCAAGCGGCAGGTGAAGATGGACCGGCTGCGCGCCATCTTCGAAGAGGCGGGCTTCGACGACGTGGAGACGTTCATCGCCAGCGGCAACGTGATCTTCACGGCGCCGGCACAGGATTCACGGGCGCTGGAGCGGCGGATCGAGGGCGTGCTGAAGGAGGCGCTGGGCTTCGAGGTGGAGACCTTTCTCCGCACGCCGGCGGAGCTGGATTCCATCGCGCGCTACCGCCCCTTTGGCGACGAGGGCGACACGTACACGATGTACGTCAATTTCCTGTACGAGCCCCTGCCGGCGGACGCGGCCGAGCGGCTGATGGCGTTGCGGACGGAGGTGGACGAGTTCCACGTGCACGGCCGCGAGTTCTACTGGCTGGCGCGCAAGAAGGTGAGCGAGTCGCTCGTGACGGGGCCGATGATGAGCAAGGCGATCGGCAAGGTGCCGTCCACCAACCGCAACCTGACGACGGTGCGCAAGCTCGCGGAGAAATACCCCGCCTGAGCTGAGAGGGTGTTGCCAGATCTCGGGTATCGAAAGCGTCATCCTGAGGAGCCGCCGCGTAAACCCGTATCCGTGCACGATCTATGGCGGCGACCGAAGGATCTTGCCCGCGAAGCTCGAGGGCGACTCTCGTGCACGGAAACCGCCCCCGAGTCTCGCACACAAGATCCTTCGGTCGCGCCAAAGTCCTGCGCGCATTCACGTCATGCGCGGCGCTCCCTCAGGATGACGCTTGTTGGTTCCATGGGAAAAGAAAGGGGCAACACTCGTTGAGGCATCCGGCGCCGCGCGGTGTCTGCCCATGCGATCAAGACCTGGGCCTTCCTGCGCGGGGCCTTGTACGCGGCGCGGCAGATTGATATCGTTTCCCGTCGATTCGTGAAAATCGCCTGTTTCCAGAACCCTGCCGCAGGAGAGACGCCGATGAGAGCCGTTCCCGCACGTTCCCTTGCCGCCATCGCCATGGTTGCCGGGCTGTCCGCCTTCGTTCGCCCGGCGCCGTCGTCGGCGCTGTCGGTGTCGCTGTACTGCGAATACGGCTACTGCGAGGCAACGGCGTCGGGCGGATCGGGCAACTACACGTGGACGTGGAACAACGCCAATCCGTCCAACACCGACGGCACCATCAGCTCGGCGACGCCGTGCTGGTCGTACAACGGCCAGACCGTCACCGTCACGGCGACGGTGAACGACGGCGTGGGCACGGCATCCGCCAGCCGCCGCTACACCTGCAGCTACTGACGCGCTGCCTGATCGGGGGGAGGATGCACGAGGGCCGGCTTTCCGCGAGGAAGCCGGCCCTCTCGCTTGCATCCTCCTTTGTCCACCTGCGAGACGCGTCATCCCGGGGAGCCGTCGCGCGGACCCTGCCCGTGCGTGATCCATGGCGGCGAAGGATCCTGTGTGCGAATCACGGAGCCGGCTTTCACGCGTGGAGTCGGTCCCGTGCGAGCGCCCCCTCCGGGCCCGCGGAGCTCGCCCACCTCCCCAAAACCCCTGGGGGAGGTTGGAAGAGCAGGATGATTGCACCCGCGACGGCCGGTCGCGGACCGGAGGAACCAGCAGGAGGACGGCGTCCCTTGGTAAAGGGGCTGCTTTCGGCGAGGGGACGGCATCCGCGTTTTTTCGAAGAGGCATGATCGCGGCGTCGGGCGCGGATGCGGGCTGGTGCACATCATCCACCTGATCGCGATCCGGAAAAGGATGCGGGCTGGATGACAAGCGCTGTTCTGGATGACGGCGGCAGCGGAGGCGGAGCCGCGAAACATGATTTGACAAATCCATTTTTCCATTCTAGCTTGGGGCTATGAAGAGCGTGGACGTGGTCCGGGGCAGGGAACGGCTGCGGGGCGGATTGACGCCGCTGCGCCGCCAGGTGCTGGAGGCTCTGCGCGAGCCCGGCAGCGCCGCCACCCTTGCCCCCGTGCTGGGCGAGACGCGGCAGCGCATCAACTACCACCTGCGCGAGCTGGAAAAGGCGGGGCTGGTGGAACTGGTGGAGGAGCGTCCGCGCCGCGGGTTCACGGAGCGCGTGGTCAAGGCCACCGCGCGGGCCGTGCTGGTGGAGCCCGACGTGGTGGGTGACCTGCAGACGGCCACGCAGGACCGTTTCGCGTCCGACATGCTCATCGCCGCCGCCGCGCGCACGGTGACCCACGTGGCCGAGATGCGCGAAAACGCGCAGGCGGCCGGCCGCCGCCTGGTCACGTTCGCCATCGAGGCCGACGTGGCGTTCGAGACCCCGGCCGACATCGAGCGCTTTGCCAACGAGCTGGCCGACCGCATCGCGGAGCTGGCGAAGAAGTACGACACCCCCGCCGCCCGACGCCGCTTTCGCGTGATCGCGGGTGGGCATCCCGCACCCAGGCCCCAGGAGACCCCCTGATGGACACCGAGACCGCGCCCGCCGAGGGCCAGCACGTCCCCAACCTGGCGGAGCAGAAGCCGTACGTGATCGAGGTGCGCATCGACGCGCCGGCGGACGCCGTGTGGCGCGCCGTGAGCGATCCGGCCGAGATCCGCCGCTGGTTCGGGTGGGACACGCCCAGCCTGGACGAGGAGATCCAGTACATCTTCATCGACCACGCCACGCAGCAGCCGCCCCAGCGCCTGGACTTCGGCGAGCTGCAGACGCTGGACATCGTCCCGGACGGGTCGCGGACGGTGGTGCGGCTGGTGGTGGCCGGCGGCCTGGCCGACGCGCGGTGGGAGGACCTTTACGATGCCATCGAGGAGGGCTGGAGGACGTTCTTTCACCAGCTGCGGTACTACGCGGAGCGGGCGCTGGGCCGGCCGCGCCGCACGCTGTACCTCACGGGCACGGCGCGGGCGTCCGCGGTGCTCGCCGCGCTGGAGGCCGCCGCGCCGGGCGAGCCGTGGCAGTCCAGCCGCCACCAGCGCGCGTTCGCGCCGTCGGCGGGGAACGTGGGGCTCATCAGCCTGCTCTCGCCCAGGCCCCTCGACAGCGACGAGCCGGCCAAGGTGTCGGTGACGCTGACGACCTACGACCTGGACGACGACGCCTTCGCCCAGGTGCAGCGGGAGTGGACGGAGCGCTGGACGGCTCTCGTGCCCGAGGGAAAGGTCAGCGCGTGATTCAGGGAAACTGAATTCTCACGCAGAGCCGCAGAGGCGCAGAGAACTTCATCGCTCGACGAAGTTCTCTGCGCCTCTGCGGCTCTGCGTGAAAAAGCTTTTGATCTTTTACGCCAGCGGCAGGCCGGACGTGGCGCGCGTCTGCTCGTCGTGGAGGGCGCGGATGGGCGTGATGCCGGGGTGCTCCGATCCGCCGCCCATCTCCTCCACGAACTGCGCCGTCGCGCGGCCCCGCGACGCGTTCTGGTACTGCACCTCCCACTGCCGCATCCGCCCCTCTTCCATGGGGCTCTCGTACGGGAACGTCACGGGCGGGTTGTCCATCCCGATGCGCCACGGCTTGGGCGTGAGCCGCGCGCGAAAGCTCTTTTGCACGGCGCACAGCGTGACGTACTGCGGGTCCGCGCCCAGCGCCTGCATGGCCGCCTGCGCGTCGGGGTCCGTGGGCGAGAACGGCGCGTGCGTCACCAGGTAGCGCAGGCCGCTGTGCGTGCGGTACACGCGCACGCGCCACTCCGGGTGCTGCGCCACCCACTGCCGCAGCCGGTCGATGGCCGCTGTCTGCGGGTCGGCGGGCGGCGGGGGCGGCGCGGCGGGCGCGGGGGCCGGCGGCGGCGCGGCCATGGAGCGAAAGCTGCCGAAGATGGACTTGAGCGCGCCCGGCAGCGGCAGCGACTCCACCGCGTCGAACACGGCGTTCAGCGGGTTGTCGCCCGGCGCGGCGGACGCGCGCGACGAGGACGACGGGCTCGCGTCCGCGGCCGGCACGTCGACGTCGATGAAGAACGCGCGGGCGGCGTTCAGCACCAGCGCGCCGTACGAGTTGCGGGTGAGGGCGGCGTCGGGCGTGTCGGCGGCCGGCGCGGCGCCGGGAATCTCGCGGACCACCTCCTCGCGCAGGGGCCGGTCGCCGTACGCGTAGCGCTCGGGAAAGCCCTGTCCCCGCTGGATGCGGTCGGCAATGCGGACGACCGCCTCGTTGGCCAGCGCCTGCGCCTCGGCCGGGCTGGTGCGCGAGCCGCGCCACACGTGGAACCGCACGGGCCGCCCGTCGGGGGTGGTGGCCTGGGACTCGGCGCGGGACCAGTAGCGGGGGATGAGCATTCGGATGGCTCCGGTGTGTCGGGTGGGGATGGTGGGTCGTGATGCGCGCGCGGGCCGCGGCAGGTGCATGGTGCGGCGGATGCGCACGGGATCGACAACATCGAGAACAGATGACGGTGGCGCAAGAATCCGCCGTCCGTCCCCTGGATTCGTGGGATGAAGGCTGTTCGACACGACGCATGCACCCGGCCTGAGCGGCTAACGCCGCCGCTGGGAAAGCGGTAAGCCCCGTCTCGCGCTGACGCACGATGCGAACGGGGCTTCAACTGCTCCGGAGGCCGGGCCCCTGCACAAAGGCGGCGTTCGCACCGGCCCGCATCTGCCATGCGCAGATTGCACTCACGCAATCACGCACTGCTTGCCCGCCTCCGGACGCGACGCTTAACATGCTGCGCCGCATCATCCCCGTCTGTTTCCGCCCCTCATCGCCATCGCATCTCCGCCGAGCGCCGGCGGACACCCCCGAACGCCGGAGCGCCGCATGGGTCCCCTCCTGGTCATCGCCGCCGTCGCCGCGCTCATCGGCGGGGCAGGGTTCTGGAGCACCACGCTGGGCCGAAAGCGCGCCGCGGAGATGCGGGCCGTGGCGCGGCGCCTGGAATGGCCCATGGAGTCGCATCCGCCGCTGACCATCCTTCCCGATCCCAGCCGCTTCGAGCTGTTCACGGCGGGGTGGCAGCAGCGCATCCGCAACTACGCGGCGGGCACGCGCGACGGGCGGCGCGTGGCCGTCTTTGACTACGCGTACGGCGCCGCCCGCGGAAGAACGTGGCGGCAGACCGTGGTCCACGTGCACGCGGATGCCCTGGCGCTGCCGGCGTTCGCCCTGCGGCCGGAGCTGGCGCACCACAAGGTGGGCGCGCTGTTCGGCTACCAGGACATCGACCTGGAGGCGGACGAGCGCTTTTCCGACCGCTACCTGCTGCGCGGGCTGGACGAGGCCGCCATCCGCGGCCGCTTCATCCCCGCGGTGCGCGCGCGCTACGACCGCGATCCGCGGCTGTGCACGGAGGGCTGCGGCGCGGACCTGTTCGTCTGGCGCGCGTCCCATCTTGCCCGCCCGGCGGACGTCCCCGCGCTCATCGACGACGCCCTCGCCCTGGCCGCCGCCTTCGAGCACGGCGCGCCCCCGTCCGACGCAGCGGATTCGGCGGACGGGCGATGACGGGACGGATGCGGATGGGCTGGGCCCTCGCTGTCCTCGCGCTGGTCCTGGCGGCGCGATCGGCCCGGGCGCAGGAGGGGCCGGACGCGCGGATGGATGCGTTTCTCCGCTTCGGTCGCGATTACGGTGCATCACGGGAGCTCGCCTCGTTCTTTCCCGCCCGCGGCACGCTGCTCTGGCTGCTGAAGACCCGAACGGACGACGGCGCGCGGAGGGGCCGATGGCGCTTTGACGCGGCGGAGCTGCCGCGGGCGACGGACGCGGCCACGGGCCCGCTCTGCGGATCGTTCTCTCACGGGGGCGA